>NZ_CP073581.1:0-55000 GCF_018200035.1 Sulfitobacter albidus
GCAAATGCCGAAGAGCTGACGATCTCTGCCCGCTTTCTGACCGAGAATTTTGACGAATCCGTCGCACTGCTGCGCGACGCCATCCAGAACCCGCGTTTTGATGAGGCGGATATCGAGCGGGTGCGCGCGCAGGTGCTGTCGGGGCTGAATTTCGCCTCGCAAGACCCCAATGAGATCGCGGCAAAGACCTTTGCGCAGATGGCTTACGGCGATCACCCCTACGGCACCGTCGAGGAAGGCACACCAGAGAGCGTCGCGGCACTGACCCGCGAGGATTTGCTGGAGGCGCACGCCAATGTGCTGGTGCGCGACCGGGTGATCGTGGGCGCTGTCGGGGATATCACGCCCGAACAACTGGGCACGCTGCTGGACACGCTGCTGAACGATCTGCCGCAAAGCGGGGCCCGGATGCCGCCCGAGGTGGTTCCGCAGATCGAGGGGGGTGTCAGTGTCGTCGATTACGACACGCCGCAATCGGTCGCGATCTTTGGCCAGCGCGGCATCGGTATCGACGATCCGGATTACTTTCCCGCCGTGATTCTCAATCAGGTGCTGGGCGGCGGATCGTTCGAAAGCCGCCTGATGAACGAGGTGCGCGAAAAGCGCGGGCTGACCTACGGCGTCTATTCCTACCTCTGGCCCCGCGATCTGGGCGCGGCCTACATGGGGCAGGTCAGCTCGGCCAACGACCGCATCGGCGAGGCGATTTCCGTGATCCGGGACGAATGGGCGCGCGCCGCGTCCGAAGGGATCACCCAACAGGAAATGGACGATGCCAAGACCTATCTGACCGGTGCCTACCCTCTGCGATTCGATGGCAACGGAACGATCGCGGGTATCCTCGTGGGGATGCAGTCGATCGGTCTGGACGCCGATTACGTCAAGACGCGCAACGAGCGGGTCGAGCGGGTGACGCTGGATGACGTCAAACGCGTCGCGGCGGAGCTTCTGGACCCTGAACAGCTGCACTTCGTCGTGGTGGGCAAGCCCGAGGGGCTGGAGAGCACCGCGACAGAAGCGAATTGAACGCCGGGGGCGGTGTGCCGCCCCCGCTATTCGCCGTAGGGGATCCAGATATTCTTGACCTCGGTTGCCTGTTGCAGGACGTGGCGCGTGTCGAATTTTTCCCAATCCACGCCCGCGCCGTTCTGCACCCAGCTGCGTTTGAGATTGGTCGCTGATCCCTCCTCGATTACCGCGTCGAGGGAGGGGTCGCCAAAACTCCACACCGCATCGACGTCCATGTGGCGCGCCAGTGTGTCGGCGGTGTCGGCCTGTGCACCGGTCAGGATGTTGAGGACCCCGGCAGGCACGTCTGACGTTTCGAGCACCTGCACAAAATCGGTGGCGGCCAGCGGGAAGGGCTCTGACGCGTGGGCGATCACCCGGTTGCCCATGGCGATGGCCGGGGCGGCGGTGGCGATCAGACCCAGAAGCGGCGCCTCGGCGGGGCAAAGCACGCCGATCACGCCCACGGGTTCCTTGACCGCGAGCGCCACACCCCGGATCGGGACGCCGTGCACCTGCCCGTCGTATTTGTCCGCCCAAGCGGCGGCGGTGAACAGCGCGTCGAGCGACGCCTCGACCTCACGCGCGCCTGTCTTGCCGCCACGCATCGCGTTCAGCCTGTCGGCGAATTCACCCCCCCGCACGGCGAGGTTTTCGGCGAGGTAATAGAGGATCTGCGCGCGCAGGTGGCCGGTGGTCTTGCTCCACCCTTTTGCCGCATGGGCGGCCTCGACCGCGTTGCGCACGTCCTTGCGGTTGGCGAGGCTCGCGTGGCCCAGAAGCGCGCCGCCCTTGCCCCAGACGGGGCGCGAATAGCCGCCGTCGGGGCGCGCCTGTTTGCCCCCGATATAAAGCTTGGCGGTGCGGTCGATACCGTCCGCAGGCGCGCCGTCGCCCGTCATGGCGCCGGGCTGGCTCAGTTTCCGGGGCGTCGCTTTCGGCTTGGTATAGGCGGCAAGCCCTTCCCAGCCGCCCTCACGGCCAAAGCCGCTTTCGCGCACGCCGCCAAATCCTGCGGCGGCGTCCATCATGTTGGTGCCGTTGATCCAGACGATGCCCGCCGCCAGCTTGGGCGCGGTATCCAGCGCAAGGTTGATGTTCTCACTCCACACGCTTGCGGCCAGCCCGTAGCGGGTATTGTTGGCGATCTCGACCGCCTCGGCTGGCGTGCGGAAGGTGGTGGAGACGAGCACGGGGCCAAAGATCTCTTCCTGCATCAAGGTATCGGCGGGGTAGAGGCCGGTGATGAGCGTGGGCGGATAAAAGCTGCCGGTTTCAGGCATGTCGCAGGCGGCGACATGGGTGTGACCGGCGGTATTGGCACCCACAAGCGCGCGGATCGTGTCGAGCTGTTTGGGATCGACGATGGCGCCCACGTCGATGGATTTATCGAGCGGGGAGCCCACGCGCAGCTTGTCCATGCGCGCGCGCAGCTTGGCGTGGAAGAGATCGGCGATGGGTTCATGCACCAGCAGGCGCGAGCCCGCGCAGCAGACTTGCCCCTGATTGAACCAGATCGCATCGACCAGCCCCTCGACCGCTGAATCGATATCGGCGTCGTCAAAGACGATGTAGGGGGATTTGCCGCCCAGTTCGAGCGTGAGCGCCTTGCCGGAGCCTGCGGTCGCCTCGCGGATGCGGCGGCCCACGGCGGTGGAGCCGGTAAAGGCGATCTTGTCGACGTCGGCGTTCACGATCATCTCACCCACTGCGCCGTCGCCGGTGACGATGTTCACCACGCCCTTGGGCACCCCGGCCTGACGGCAGATGTCGGCGAACAACAGCGCGGTGAGCGACGTATACTCGGCCGGTTTCAGCACCACCGTGTTGCCCATGGCCAGCGCCGGTGCGACCTTCCACGCCAGCATCAGCAGCGGGAAATTCCACGGGATCACCTGACCGCAAACCCCCAGCGCACGGGCATCGGGCAGTTCTGACGCCATCAGTTGGGCCATGCCCGCGTGATAGTAGAAATGCCGTTGCGCCAATGGCACGTCGATATCGCGCGCCTCGCGGATGGGTTTGCCGTTGTCGAGGGTTTCGAGGGTGGCAAAGAGGCGGCTGTGTTTCTGCAACAGCCGCGCAATGGCATACAGGACGCGAGCGCGGGTCGCACCGCCCGCCTTTTCCCACGCGGGCTGCGCGCGCCGGGCCGCTTTGACGGCGGCATCCACATCCGCCTGCGTCGCCTGGCTCAGATGCGCCAGCACCTCACCGGTGGCGGGGTTGCGGCTGTCGAATGTCTCGCCCGGCGCGGTCATCGCCCCGTCGATGAAATGGCCGAACCGACTGCCCTGATCGGTGATCCAGGCAAAGGCGTCGGCGGCGGATTCGGTTGCCTCGCCGTAGGACATGTCGTCGAAGATGTCGGAAATGCTCATGTCGGTGCCCTTAGCTTGTCGGGTGGCGGTAGGCGGCGGAATAGGCGCCGGTGAGGTGATGCTCAAGCTGGCGCTCGATATCGCCCAGAAGCGACGAGGCGCCAAAGCGGAAGAGATCGGGCATGAGCCAGCGATCGCCCAGCTCTTCCTTGATCAGCGCGAGATAGGTGATCGCGTCTTTGGCCTTGGAAATCCCGCCCGCCGGTTTGTAGCCGACGCGCAGGCCGGTGCGGTCATAATAGTCGCGGATCGCGCGCAGCATCACCAGCGTGACGGGCAGGGTGGCGTTGACGCTTTCCTTGCCGGTCGAGGTCTTGATGAAATCCGCACCCGCCATCATGCACACGAGGCTGGCGCGCGCGACGTTGCGCAGGCTGCCAAGCTCGCCGGTGGCGAGGATCGCCTTGATGTGGGCGGGGCCGCAGGCGGCGCGGAACGCCGCCATCTCATCGTAGAGCGCCTGCCAGTTGCCCGACAAAACGTGGCGGCGCGAGATGACGATATCGATCTCATGGGCGCCCGCGGCGACCGATTGCTCGATCTCGGCGATGCGCAGGGGCAAGGGCGACAGACCCGCCGGAAATCCGGTAGAGACGGCGGCGACGGGGATATCGGTGCCGCGCAGTGCGGTGACGGCCGCCGGGATCATCTCGTGATAGACGCAGACGGCGCCGGTGGTGAGGCCCGCCATGCCGAGCGCGTCAAGCGTGTCCGCCGCAATCGGCTGGCGCGCCTTGGCGCAAAGCCGCCCGACGCGCCGTTCGGTATCGTCGCCCGAAAGCGTGGTCAGGTCGATGCAGCTGACCGCCTTGAGAAGCCACGCGGCCTGATGCGCCTTTTTCACCGATCGCCGCGCGGGCAGCGACGCCGCGCGCCGCTCGATGGCGGAGGTATTGGCCTGCGCGCTCAGCACCCAGTTGAGATCCAGCGGCATCCCTGCGTTGCGCGGCTCCGTCACTTGCGGGAGCTGGGCGGTCGCGGTCTGCGGGGCGGTTTTGGTATCGCTCATGACATGTGGCCTTTGCGCGGGAAGGATTGCCCGCAATTTCGCACGGGCGGCAGGGCGGGGGCAAGGGCGCGCGGTCTGCACAAACCCTGCACGAACGCTGCGTCGCGGGGTGCACGCCCGCACGGCAGGTTGATCCTGGACAATGGGCAAGGAGAGACCGGGATGAAAACGGTATTGTTGAGCGGTGTACCGCAGAGCCTGCGCACGGATGCGTGGTGGATGGATGGCGCCCCCGCGCCGCAGCGGGCGGGCAGGGCGCGTGAGGGCTGGCAATTGCGGTGTGGGCTTCTGGTGGTGTTGCTGGCGCTGGGTGACTGGCTTGTCTGGCAGGCGGTGCCGGGACTGTCGCTGGCGGTGTTTGCGCTCGCACTGGTGGCGGCGGCGGTCGCAATGTGGCGCAGGCGCGTGTGGGTGCTGGGTATCGGTGCGGTGGCGGCGCTGCCGCTGGTCGAGGTGGTAAACCCGCTTACGGTGATGATCGCGGTCATGGGGGTCTCCGGCGCACTGGTTCTGTTGGTGGGGGTGCCGCGCGCGGATCTGTGGCGGGCGGCGCTGCGGCTCTGGCCGTTCGGGATCGCACAGGGGGTCGTCGATGCGGGCGCAGCGTTTGAGGCGCGGGGCGCAGATCCGGCTGAGGTGCGGATCCGCCGCGCGCTGCTGGGTTGGTTGATGCCGCTCGGGCTTAGCGGTGTCTTTGCGCTGCTGCTGATCGACGCCAATCCGGTGCTGTTGGACTGGCTGTCGGGCCTTGACCGGCTGCGGCTGCCCGACGGCGTGCGGGTGATGTTCTGGGCCGCGCTGGTGCCCCTGATCTGGACCGTGCTGAATGCCCCGCGCTTGCGGGAGCGGCTGATTGCCCGCCGCCGTGCGCCGCGCATGGGCCCGGCGCGCGAGGGGCTGATCAATCCCGTCTCGATCGCCCGGGCGCTGGTGCTGTTCAACGCGCTTTTTGCGGTGCAAACGCTGAGTGACGGCGTATTCCTCTACGCCGGCATCGGTCTGCCGGAGGGGATGAACCACGCCGAATACGCCCACCGGGGTGCCTATCCGCTGGTGATCACGGCGCTTTTGGCCGGGCTGTTCGGCGTGCTGAGCGGACCCTGGGTGCAGGCGCGGCCCGTGCTTCGTGCGCTGCTCATTGTCTTCGTGGTGCAGAACGTCGGGTTGGTGCTGAGCGCGCTGTTCCGGCTGGATCTTTATGTCGACGCCTACGGGCTCACGCGCCTGCGGGTGGCGGCGGCGATCTGGATGGGGCTGGTTGCGGGCGGTCTGGCGCTGATGCTGTGGCAGATCGTGGCGCGGCGGGGCACGGGATGGCTGATGGGGCGGGTCGCGGTGATGGCGGCGGGGGTGCTTTATGCGGTGGCGTTCCTGAACACCGATGGGCTGATCGCGCGGCACAACCTCGCGCAGGACCGCTCACAGAGTGCAGTCTACCTCTGCCGTCTGGGCGAGGCGGTGATCCCGTTCATCGCGCGCGAACCGGCGCTGTGTCCCTATCGCCCTGTGGAGGTCAAAGCACCGCGTGACTGGCGCGAATGGGGGTTTCGCAACCATCGCACCCGCCGTAGCTTGGCCGCCGTGATGCAGACCCAAGCCGCCCCATGAGCCGCCCCGCGCTTTTGATCGTTGACGACGATCCGCAGATCCGCACCGTGCTGCGGGTGGCGTTGGTGCAGGCAGGCTATGACGTGGCCGAGGCGGGTGACGGAGCCGAAGGGCTGGCGAAGGCGCAATCCGGGCGCTATGCGCTGATCGTGCTCGACATCGGGCTGCCTGAGCGGGACGGGCTGTCGGTCTGCCGCACGCTGCGCGAAAGTCACGACACGCCGGTGCTGTTTCTGACCGCGCGCGAGGATGAGATCGACCGTGTGCTGGGCTTCGAGATGGGTGGCGATGATTACGTGACCAAGCCGTTCTCACCGCGTGAGCTGGTCGCGCGGGTGGGCGCGATCCTGAAACGGGGAACGGCGGCGCGGCGCGCGCTGGTGCGGGGCGTACTGAGCCTGGATCCCGCACGGCACAGCTGCACGGTGGCGGGCGCGCCGGTCACGCTGACAGCGCGCGAGATGGGCATTCTGACCCATCTGATGGCGCATCCCGATCACGTCACGCCGCGTCCCGCGCTGACCGATGCGGTCTACGGCGCACATCAGCAGGTCAGTGACCGCACGCTCGACAGCCATCTGCGCAACCTGCGCGCCAAGCTGGCGCAGGCGGGCTGTGCGGACGCGATCGAGACGGTGCACGGCATCGGCATCCGGATGGGCCCGTGCGCGGGGTAGCGCGCAAATGGCGCCCGCCGCTGGCGCTGGTCGTGGGCGGCACGCTGGCCGCTGTCTTTGTCCTCCCGCTTTTGGGGATCGGCTATTTCCGGCTGGCGGGCAACATCCTCGGCTGGTGGGAAACGGTGCTGCTGATTGCCGCGATGGCGGGGGTGGCAACGTTGCTGCTGGGCTTTTTGATGTGGCGGTTGGTGCTGCGGCCGGTGTACGCGCTGACGCGCCACGCACGGGCCTTGCGGCGGGGCCATACCGGCACCATGCCCACGCAATTCGGTACGCCCGAATTCGGGGAGTTGGGCCAATCGGTGTTCGACATGGGCGAGACGCTGCACGCCCGCGCCGACAGCCTGCGCGCCTACGCCGACCATGTCACCCACGAGCTGAAATCCCCGCTGACTGCGATCACCGGCGCGGCGGAGCTGCTGGACGGTGATCTGAGCGATGCGGATCGTGCC
This sequence comes from Sulfitobacter albidus, assembly GCF_018200035.1. Classification (NCBI taxonomy): domain Bacteria; kingdom Pseudomonadati; phylum Pseudomonadota; class Alphaproteobacteria; order Rhodobacterales; family Roseobacteraceae; genus Sulfitobacter; species Sulfitobacter albidus. The sequence goes on from NZ_CP073581.1 coordinate 7,139, forward strand.
GCGCTCGCAGCCACGATTGCTGAGGCCGCGCAACGGATGGAGCGGCTGCTGGATGCGCTGCACCGCCATGCGGGTGCCAGCCATTCGGCCGAGGCAGGAAGCTGTCAGCTGGCCGAGGTCGCGCAGGATCTGGACGGTCCCGGTTTGACCGTGACGGTCGCGCGGGACGGCGTCGTGCCGCTGGCCGCGCAGGATCTGGAAGTTGTGTTGAGCCAGCTTGCACAGAACAGCCGTGCGCATGGTGCTACCCGGATGACGCTGACGCTGGGCACTGACGGGCTGGTGATTTGCGACAACGGCACTGGAATCAGCGCGGGCAACCGGGACCGGGTGTTCGATCCGTTCTTTACCACCCGTCGGACGAAGGGCGGCACCGGCATGGGGCTGAGTATCGTGCGGATGCTGCTGGCGGCACGCGGTGCGCGGATCGCGCTGGCCGACAGCACCCAAGGCACTGCCTTTGTCATCCGGTTCTAGCTGCCGCGATAGGTTGAATATCCGTAGGGCGACAGCAAAAGGGGCACGTGGTAATGCGCGTCCGGGTCGCTCATGCCAAAGCGGATCGGAATTTCGTCCAGAAAGCGGGGCGCGGTCGCGGACGGATCTGTACCGTTCAGATAGGACCCGGCGTCAAAGACAAGCTCGTAAACGCCCGGCGCAAAATCCTCGCGCGGCAGGATCGGCACATCAGTACGTCCGTCCGCGTTGGTCATTGTTTGTGCGAGCCGGGTGCGGTTGGCGCCGTCAATCCGGTAGAGCGTGATCGTAAGCCCGCTGGCTGGCACGCCGCGCGCGGTGTCGAGCACATGGGTGGTGAGATATCCGTCCGGCATGGGGGCTCCTGCAATCGTGCGATGGGTGTGCGGCGCCTTGTGTGCTCCGCGTTCACCCGAAGGTTGCGCCGATTCGCACTGATCGCAAGCGATTCGCAATAATCTTTCCGAATGATTCGTTTTTGCTTTGACGCGCGAATCACCTTTTGCCTATACCGGTGGGGAAATCACTGTGCCGCTGTCATTGAGCCACCAATGACGCGGGAATCCGGGGTTTTGGGGGACGAAATGAAACGATGGACGCTCCTTTTCGCGGCCTTTCTGGCCGTGGGAAGTGCACAGACACAGGCGGTCGCGCAGGCGGCGGAGGGCGATGCCCGGGCCAGCTTCATCTTTGACGGTGCGCGTATCGAAATAACGCAGGATGCCGCCGCGGCCGCCGTGCACGCCGCCCGTTTTGCCGCCACACCTCCCGCCTGTGATCCCGGCTGCATCGCGCCAGCAACCGCTGCGCAAGGGGTGCCTACGGTAATCGAGCCCGATGTGCTGGCATTTCTGGTCGAGCGGGTTGGAAAAAACGAGGGCCTTCTGGTGGACGCCCGCATGCCGCCCGAGCGCGCGCTGGGCTTTATCCCGGGATCTGTAAGCCTGCCTTTTGCGGCGGCGGCGCCGGACAACGAGTTTCGCAAGGACATTCTCAAGGCTTTGGGCGCGCGGGAATTTGAGGGGATTTTCAACTTTTCGGATGCGCTCGATCTGGTTGTTTACGATGTCGGCCCTGTACGCAGCGACGCCATGACGCTGATCGGTCATTTGCTGGAGGCAGGATACCCCGCCGACAAACTCAACTATTACCGGGGCGGCATGCAGGTCTGGTCCGCCCTCGGCCTGACCATCAAGGAATAAGACGGTGAGCACTACGACACCCAAGATCACTTTCAATGCGACACCACAGGCGGCACCCGCAGTGCAGCCGGGCGCGATCAATGCCGGATTCATGGGAGCGCAACCCGCCGCGGCGCAGGGTTTGTTGCAACGAAACGCCCTCCCGATTGCCATCGGATGCGTGATTGTGCTGACATTCGTGCTCGGGGTTTTGACGACGCTTCTTCTGGTCCGGCCTGATCCTGTACAAACTGCTGCCGCGCCGGTCATGGATCAGCGCGCGGATCTGGATGCTGCCGTGACACGCGCCGCGACGGCGGATCTGACATCGGTGGGAGCGGCGCCGAATCCGATCACGGCGGAACTCGCGGCGGCGGTGCTCGAAGGGCTGATGCCCACGCCCACGGTTGGCAAGCTGACGCCGCAAGAACTGGAGCGCAAGGCCGAGGCAGCACAGCAGATCGTCAACCACAACAAGATGCGAATGTTGCGCGAAGGCGTGCTGGCCGGTCTGTACGAAATCATGACAGAACAAGACGATGGCCAGAAGCGGATCAAACTGAGCGCGCTCAACGCGCCATTGACCGCCGAAAATGTGACGGATCTGCTGATCCAGGCGGCGGAGCGGGGCGAGATCGAGATGCCCGCCTCGCTGGCCACGGCAGACGGGTCGATCGACCGCGATACGCTGTTGTTCAACCTGATCCAGACGTCGCTTGCCAACGATGGCACGGTCGAGGGGGCAGAGGCTGCGCGCGAGATGTCGCGCCGGGCCTTCACTGTTTCTGCCGCAAAAACGACCGACGTGGCGGGCAGCCGCGTCTACACTGTGGAGCCGGGCGACAGCCTTGCCTACATCTCCCTGCAATTCTACGGACGGCCCAGCGACTACACCCGCATTTTCGAGGCCAACCGAGATATCCTCCAATCGCCCGACAAGCTCCGGATAGGCCAGCGGTTAAAGATTCCCAGCTGATAAACAACGATAAGAATGTCTCAGTGACGGTCGGGTGAGCGACGGGTCGGACAGCGGTGTCCGGCCCGTTTGCGTTTGCAGCGCGCCCGGGTTCGGTGCAAATTGCGGCCATGCAGCACAGGCAGGAGGTTCCATGACCCGCTATCCCAGAGATTTTGGTGGCTACGGCGCCACGCCGCCTGATGCGGCCTGGCCCGGCGGCGCGCGGATCGCGGTGCAATTTGTCGTCAACTACGAGGAAGGCGGCGAGAATTGCCTGCTGCACGGCGATGCCGCGTCAGAGGCGTTTTTGAGTGAGATCGTCGGCGCCGCGCCCTGGCCGGGGCAGCGGCATTGGAACATGGAATCAATCTATGACTACGGCGCGCGGGCGGGGTTCTGGCGGCTGCACCGCCTGTTTACCGGCGCGCGCATTCCGGTCACCGTCTATGGCGTGGCAAGCGCACTGGCCCGCGCCCCGCTTCAGGTCGAGGCGATGCAGGAGGCGGGCTGGGAAATCGCGAGCCACGGGCTGAAATGGATCGACTACCGCGACCATTCCGAGGAGGCCGAGCGCGCCGATATGGCCGAGGCCCTGCGCCTGCACGAGGAAGTCACCGGATCACCGCCGCGCGGTTGGTACTGCGGGCGCACCAGCGCCAATACCGTGCGGCTGGCGGCCGAGACGGGCGCGTTTGACTATATCTCGGACACCTACGACGATGATCTGCCCTATTGGTCCGACATCGCGGGCGAGGGTCAACTGATCATTCCCTACACGCTCGATTGCAACGACATGCGGTTCGCCACCCCGCAGGGGTTCAATTCGGGCGATCAATTCTACACCTATCTGTGCGACACCTTTGATGCGCTTTATGCCGAGGGGCGCGGCGGCGTGGCCAAGATGATGTCGGTTGGGCTGCACTGCCGATTGATCGGGCGTCCGGGGCGTATCCGCGCCTTGCAGCGGTTTGTGGAATATATTCAGGAGTTCGAAGGCGTCTGGACCCCGCGCCGGATCGACATCGCGGAGCATTGGCGCGCGACCCATCCGCCCCGCCGCCACGCGCGGCCCAGTCGGATGACACGCGAGGCGTTCGTGGCGCTTTACGGTGGGATATTCGAGCATTCGCCGTGGATCGCCGAGCGTGCATTCGAGTTGGAGCTGGGCCCCGCTCACGACAGTGCGGCAGGCGTGCACAGCGTTCTGTGTCGCGTGTTCCGCAGTGCGACGGACGACGCGCGCCTTGGCGTGCTGCGCGCACACCCTGATCTCGCGGGCAAGCTGGCGGCGGCGAAGCGGCTGACGGCGGAAAGCACCAGCGAGCAGGCGAGCGCCGGTCTGGACGCGCTGACCGAGGCGGAGCACGCGCGTTTTACCGCGCTCAACGCCGCCTACACCGAAAAACACGGGTTTCCTTTCATCATCGCGGTCAAGGACCACGACAAGGCGGGCATCCTGCGCGCGTTCGAGGCGCGGGTGGACAATGACAGCGGCACCGAGTTCCTCACCGCCTGTGGGCAGGTGGAACGTATCGCCCGGCTGCGGCTGGAGGCGTTACTATGAAATACGCTTTCCCCCCCGGTGGCCTGCCCGATCAAAGCGGAGATCCCGCAAGTGCGGCGGTCTTTACCGAAGCCTACGCCGTGCTGCCCGCCTCGACCCAGCGCGATATTGTCACCAGTTTCCTGCCCGGCTGGCAGGGGATGCGCATGTGGGTGCTGGCCCGTCCCCTGAGCGGTTTTGCCGAGACATTCAGCCAATACGCGGTTGAGCTGCAACCGGGCGGTGGCAGCCTGACGCCCGAGCCCGATCGCGACGCGCAGGGCGTGATATTCGTCACCCACGGCGCGCTGCGCCTGACACTGGGGGCTGAGCGGATCTTGATGAACCCGGGCAGTTACGCCTACCTGCCTGCCGGCGCGATCTGGACGCTGTTCAACGAATTTGACGACGTTGCGGGCTTTCACTGGATCCGCAAGCGATGGCGCCCGGCGGAGGGGTTGACCCCGCCGCAGGCCTTTGTGACCCACGACGACGACGTGGCCCCGGTGGGGATGCCCAACACCAACGGCGTATGGGCCACGCAGCGCTTTGCCGATCCGCTGGATCTGAATCACGACATGCACGTCAATATCGTCACCTTCCAGCCCGGCGGGCGCATCCCTTTTGCCGAAACGCATGTGATGGAACACGGGCTTTACGTGCTGCAAGGAACGGCGCGCTACCTGCTCAACCGCGATTGGATCGACGTCGGGCCGGGGGATTTCATGTGGCTGCGCGCGTTTTGCCCGCAGGCCTGCGTCGCCACGGGGACGGAGCCGTTTCGCTATCTGCTCTACAAGGACGTGAACCGTCACATGCCGTTATGATCGAGCTGCGCAGCGCGCCGTTGAGCGCCGAGGCGTTTGCAGCCTTTGGCGATGTGCTGGATTGCTCGGGCGCGCCGGACAAGATCATCAACGCGGGGCTCTGCGGGCGCTACAACGACCGCGCGCGGCTTGATTTTGGCGACGGCGGGCGCGCGGGGCTGAGCCTGTTCAATGCGCAGCCCCGCAGCCTGCCCTACCGGTTTGATCTGCTGGAGCGCCACCCCGAGGGCAGCCAGGCCTTCCTGCCGCTGCATGGCGATCCGTTTCTGGTGATCGTGGCGCCCGACGTAGGCGGCCGCCCCGGCGCGCCGCGCGCGTTTCTGACCGCACCGCATCAGGGCATCAATCTGCACCGGGGCACGTGGCACGGGGTGCTGACGCCGCTTTTTGCCTGCGGATTGTTCGCTGTCGTCGACCGCATCGGTGAGACGCGCAACCTTGAGGAGTATACGCTTGATCCGCCCTGCGTCGTGACTTCATAAGTGGTTGACCCGTCACCAAAGCACGGGATTCCACAACAGGGACACTTTTCATGACAGATACGAATGTAGGGTTCTACGCGGACCCGGATGAAACGCCGCCGCTCGCACAGGCGGTGCCTTTGGGGTTGCAACACGTGCTGGCGATGTTCGCCTCGAACGTGACACCCTCGATCATTGTGGCGGGCGCTGCGGGTCTCGCCTTTGGCGGACCCGAGCAGGTGTATCTGATCCAGATGGCGATGCTGTTTGCCGGGGTGGCGACGCTGTTCCAGACCGTTGGCATCGGCCCGGTAGGCGCGCGGCTGCCGATCATGCAGGGCACTTCGTTTGCCTTTGTCGGTGTGTTGGCCGGCGTTGCGGCGACACAGGGCCTGAGCGTCGCGCTGAGTGCTTGTATCATCGCGGGCGTGATCCATTTCTTTCTGGGTGCCGTGATCCAGAATCTGCGCTGGCTGTTTCCGCCGCTGGTCACGGGCCTCGTGATCCTGGCGATTGGTCTGTACCTCATTCCGGTGGCGATCAAATACGCGGCTGGCGGCGCGGCGACCTTTCAGATGGAGGCCGAAAGCTTTGGCTCGCTCATGCATTGGACCGTCGCGCTGACGGTGGTCGTCGTGTCGCTGGTGCTCAAGTTCTTTACCAAGGGCGCGCTGAGCAATGCGGCGATCCTGATTGGCCTCATCGCGGGCTATCTGGTGGCGCTCGCGTTCGGGATGGTGAATTTTGGCGCGGTGCAGAACGCGTCGTGGATCACCACGATCACGCCGCTGCCCTATGGGTTTGAATTCAGCCTTGGCGCGGTGATCGCGGTTACGCTGGTGTCGATTGTTTCCGCAATCGAAACAGTCGGCGACACGTCGGCCACGACCAAGGCGGGTGCGGGCCGTCAGGCGACCGACCGCGAAATCGCCGGAGCGACCTACGCCGACGGGCTGGGCACGGCGGTGGCCGGGGTTTTCGGCGGGCTGCCCAACACCTCGTTCAGCCAGAACGTCGGCATCGTCGGTATGACCGGCATCATGTCGCGCCATGTGGTGACCATCGGCGCGCTGGTGCTGATTGTTTGCGGGCTGGTGCCCAAGATCGGCGCTGTCATCGCCTCCATGCCCTTGCCGGTGCTGGGCGGCGGGGTGATCGTGATGTTTGGGATGGTGGCCTCTGCCGGGCTCAATATGCTGACCGAGGTTAAGATGAACCGCCGCAACATGGTCATTATCGCGGTCTCGCTTGCCGCCGGGTTGGGGTTGAACCTTGTGCCGTCGGCGGTGCAATACCTGCCCGGAGTGGTCAAGACGCTCATGACAAGCGCCGTGGCGCCCACCGCCGTGATCGCCATCCTGCTCAACCTCGTCCTGCCCGACGAGGTCTGAGCACGCCGCAACAGGAGCCGCCATGACCGATCTTGCCGCCCTTTCCGACTGGTTGGAGTTTGCCGTGCGCTGGCTGCACGTCATCACGGCCATCGCGTGGATCGGCAGTTCGTTCTACTTCATCGCGCTGGATCTGGGGTTGCACCGCGACCGCAACCTCAAATCCGGCGCGGATGGGGAGGAATGGCAAGTACACGGGGCGGCTTCTATCACGTGCAGAAATACCTCGTGGCGCCCAGCCAGATGCCCGATGATCTGGTCTGGTTCAAATGGGAAAGCTATGCGACCTGGCTGTCGGGCTTTGCCCTGCTGGTGCTGGTCTATTATCTGGGCGCCGAGTTCTATCTGGTCGATCCGGTGGTCGCCGATCTGGCGGTGTGGCAGGCGGTCGGGATCTCGCTGGCCTCGCTCGCGGTGGGGTGGATCGCCTATGACCTGATCTGCAAGAGCCGCTTTGGTGATGACAATACGCGGCTGATGCTGGGCCTCTACGTGATCCTTGTCGGCATGGCGTATTTCTATGCTTCCGTGTTTTCGGGGCGCGCGGCGCTGCTGCATCTGGGGGCCTTCACCGCGACGATCATGAGCGCCAATGTGTTCTTTATCATCATGCCCAACCAGCGCATCGTGGTGGCCGACCTTAAGGCCGGGCGTGTGCCGGATGCCAAATACGGCAAGATCGCCAAGCAGCGCAGCACACATAACAACTACCTCACCCTGCCGGTGATCTTCCTCATGCTCTCCAATCACTACCCGCTGGCCTTCGCGTCAGAGGCGAATTGGATCATCGCGAGCCTTGTGTTCCTGATGGGCGTGACGATCCGGCATTATTTCAACGCGATGCACGCGCGGCAGGGGAACAAGCACTGGACGTGGCTGGCGACCGCGCTGATCTTTGTGGTGATCGTCTGGCTGTCGACCGCGCCCATGTTCCGCGCCGAAGAGCCGCAGGAAGCCACCGGCCCCGCGCTGCAATTCGCGCAGGCCGAAGGGTTTGACGCGGTGCATGACATCGTCATGGGCCGCTGTTCGATGTGTCACGCGGCGCAGCCCGCGTGGGAGGGGATGTATTGGCCGCCCAAGGGCGTGCGGCTGGAGACCGAGCATCAGATCGCCATGGCGGCCAAGCAGATCTATCTGCAATCGGGCCTGACCCACGCCATGCCCCCGCCAACCTCAGCTATATGCGCCCCGAAGAGCGCGCGCAGATTGTCGCCTGGTATCGTGCGGCGACTGCCAATTAGCTGGGGATAAGCCGCGCGTTTGGGTAGCGTTTCGGCGCGCGCTCATGCTAGGTCTAGCGGCATGGCCCAACCCAACCCCAACATAAGCGCACAGGCGCCCGTGATCCGGCAGCTGGATGAGGCGGCGATCAATCGCATCGCCGCCGGTGAGGTGGTCGAACGCCCGGCCTCCGCCGTCAAGGAGCTGGTCGAGAATGCGATCGACGCAGGTGCCCGCCGCATCACCGTGGAATACGCCGACGGGGGCAAGACGCTCATCCGCGTGACCGACGATGGCTGCGGCATTGCGGGGGGCGATCTGCCGCTGGCGCTGTCGCGCCACGCCACGTCCAAGATCGACGGGAGCGATCTGCTCAACATCCATTCCTTTGGCTTTCGCGGTGAGGCATTGCCTTCGCTGGGCGCTGTGGGCCGTCTGACGATCACCTCCCGTGCGGCGGGCGCCGAGGGGCCGAGATCACGGTCAGCGGGGGCACGGCATCGGCGATCAAACCGGCGGCGCTGACCGGCGGCACGGTCGTCACCCTGCGCGATCTTTTCTACGCCACGCCCGCGCGGCTCAAGTTCCTGCGCACCGACCGGGCCGAGGCGCAGGCCATCGGCGATGTGGTCAAACGCCTCGCCATGGCGGAGCCCTTCGTGCGCTTCGTGCTGCGCGATGTCTCCGGCGGGGAGGGGCGCGACGTCTTTCGTGCCGAAGCAGAGCAGGGAGATCTGTTCGACGCGCTGCACGGGCGGTTGCGGCAGGTGCTGGGCCGGGATTTTGCTGAAAACGCCCTGCCGATCGATGCGGAGCGCGAGGGGTTTCACCTGACGGGATTTGCCGCCCTGCCGACCTATTCGCGTGGCTCTGCCGTGCAGCAGTACCTCTTTGTCAACGGGCGCCCGGTGAAGGACAGGATGCTCATCGGCGCGCTGCGCGGCGCCTATATGGATTTCCTCAGCCGGGATCGGCACCCGGCGGCGGCGCTCTTCGTGGATTGCGACCCGACGCTGGTGGATGTGAACGTGCACCCCGCAAAATCCGAGGTCCGCTTTCGCGAGCCGGGGCTGGTGCGCGGGCTGATTGTCTCGGCACTGCGCCACGGGTTGGCAAGCGCGGGTCACCGGGCCTCCACCACCGTGGCGGATGCGACGCTGGGCGCGCTGCGGCCCGAGCCTGTCGGCCCCGCGCGTGTCTACCAGATGGACCGCCCCAGTGCGGGCGCGCGGCACACGGCCCACGCCGCACAGGCGCCGGGCTTTGCCGAGATGGCCAACCCCTATGGCCGGGTTGCCACGCAGGGCGAGGAGCGGCCAGAGGACAGCGAGGAGCCGCCCGCTGATTATCCGCTGGGCACGGCCCGCGGGCAGGTGCACGAGAACTACATCATCGCGCAGACCGCCACTGGCATGGTCATCGTGGATCAGCACGCGGCACACGAGCGGCTGGTCTACGAACGGCTCAAACGCCAGATGGCCGAGAACGGCGTCGCTGCACAGGCCCTGCTGATCCCCGAGATCGTGCAGCTGTCGCCGGGTGATCGCGCGGCGCTCTTGGAGATTGCGGACGATCTCGCCCGCCTTGGCCTCGGCGTTGAGCCCTTCGGTGGCGATGCCGTCGCGGTGCGCGAAACGCCCGCCATCCTCGGCGAGGTCAACGCCGAGGCCATACTGCGCGACATTCTGGACGAATTGGCCGGTGAGGGGGCCAGCCTGACCGTACAGGCCCGGATCGAGGCGATCCTGAGCCGGGTCGCCTGCCATGGCTCCATCCGCTCGGGCCGCTGGATGCGCGCCGAAGAGATGAACGCGCTTTTGCGCGAGATGGAGGCGACGCCGCATTCCGGCCAGTGCAATCACGGGCGGCCCACCTACGTCGAGCTGAAGCTCAGCGATATCGAACGGCTGTTCGGGCGCACATGACCCTGCCCGCCGATTTGACGCCGGAGGAGCTGGTACTGCTGGGCGGGGGAGTGCTGGCGATCATCCTCGTGCTGCTTGTCGTGGTACTTTTGCGCCCCGCCCGTATGCCGCAGGAGGTGACGCAGCAGTTGCACCGTCTGGGTGCGGGGCAGGATCAGCTGCGTGGCAATCTGCAAACGGTCTCCGACACGCAGGCCCACGCGCAGGGGCAGCTGATCCAGAGTTTCGAGGCGCGACTGAGCGCGGTGCAGTTGCAGATGCAGGAGCAGTTGAACCAGATGCAGGAGCGCACCAACCGCTCGCTGCACGGCTCCGCCCAGCAGACCACCACGAGCCTCACGCAGTTGCAGGAGCGGCTCAAGGCGATCGACCGCGCGCAGGACAACATCACCAAACTGTCGGGCGATGTGCTGTCGTTGCAGGACATCCTCAGCAACAAGCAGACGCGCGGCGCATTCGGCGAGATCCAGCTGCGCGATATCGTGAGCAAGGCGCTGCCCGCCGACAGCTACACCCTGCAACCGACGCTGTCGAACGGGCGGCGGGCGGATTGCCTGATCCACCTGCCTAACCCGCCCGGGCCCATCGTGATCGACGCGAAATTTCCGCTGGAAGCCTACGAGGCGCTGCACCGGGCCGATACCGACTGGGCGCTGAAACAGGCGGTGACCAACATGCGCACCAGCATCCGCAAGCACATCCGCGACATCGCGGAGAAATACATCCTCGAGGGAGAGACCGCCGACGGTGCGCTGATGTTTCTGCCGTCCGAGGCCGTCTATGCCGAGCTGCACGCGAACTTCCCCGAGCTGGTGCGCGAGGGGTTCGATGCGCGCGTCTGGATCGTCTCGCCCACCACCTGCATGGCGACGCTGAACACGATGCGCGCGATCCTCAAGGACGCGCGGATGCGCGCGCAGGCGGGTGAGATCCGCAAGACGCTGGCGCTGCTCAACCGCGATGTGACGCTGGTGGTAGAGCGTGTGGGCAAGCTGGATACCCATTTCCGGCAGGCGCGCGCGGATATCGACGGGATCACCACCGCTGCGGAGCGGGCGGGCAAACGGGCGACCCGGCTGGATAATTTTGACTTTGCCGAGGGGGAGGAGGATGCGATCCTGCCGCTTGACGCTGACCGGAGCCTGACATGACCGATCCCATCACCGCCCTCTCCCTCGACGCAATCCGCGCGGCCCATGCGGCCATCGCAGGCGACGTGCGCCGCACGCCAAGCCTGCCGCTGAAAACGCCGTTGATTTCGCGGCTGTTCGGTGGGGGCAGCCTCGCGCTCAAGATGGAGTGTTTTCAGCACACCGGCACGTTCAAGGCGCGCGGCGCGCTGAGCGTTGCGCGCAGCCTTGACGCGGATCAGCGGGCGCGCGGGATCACGGCGGCCAGTGCCGGCAATCACGCCATCGCCGCCGCCTGGGCCGCGCGGCAGATCGGGGCGTCGGCCAAGGTGGTGATCCAATCCAACGCCAATCCGTTTCGCGTGGCCCTCGCCCGTGCCGAAGGCGCTGAGGTGATCATGAAGGCCCCCGGCGCCGAAACCTTTGCGGAAGCCGAGCGGCTGGTTGCAGAGGAGGGGCGCCATTTCATCCACCCCTTCGAGGGGCCGCAGACCTCGCTGGGCACGGCAGGTGTCGGGCTTGAGCTGATGCAGGATGTGGCGGATCTGGACGCGGTGATCGTCTCGATCGGCGGCGGCGGTCTGGTCAGCGGCATCGCGGCGGCGGTCAAGCAGATGAACCCCGCCTGCGCCGTCTACGGGGTGGAGCCCGAGGGCGCGCCCAGCATGTCAAAGTCGCTGGCGTCGGGAGAGGCGCTGAGCCTCGATGGGGTCAGCACCGTGGCCGACAGCCTTGGTGCACCGATGGCGCTGCCGTTCAGCATGGCGCTCTGCGCGCGGTATCTCGACGATATCGTATTGCTGGACGATGATGCGATCTGCGCAGGCATGGTGGCGTTTCAGGAAGAGGCCAAGCTGGCCGTCGAACCTGCCGCCGGCGCCGCCCTCGCCGCCGCGTTTGGCCCGCTGCGTGGGCGGCTCAACGGCAAGCGCACAGGCATCATCGTCTGCGGCGCCAATATTGACGCGGCCACTTACGGCACACTTCTCAAGCGGGGGGCTGCGCCCTACGCCTCGCTCGCCGCCTGATCAGATCCGTGCGAATTTTTGCCAGATGCGCGGCACGATCCCGGCAAGGCGCAGGGGCGCGTCGGTAACGGCAAGGCAGATACAATCCTCGTGGATGTCGGCCACAGGCACGTGCTGCACGTCACTGTCCGCGATCTCAACATCGCCGCGCGCGAAATACCCGTCGTCGTCCTGAAACGCGCCTTTCAAGACAAGCGTCATCTCGGTGCCGTGGTGGCCGTGATCCGGCATCGCCGCCCCGGCAGGAATGTAGAGCAGCCGCGCGGTTGCCGATTTCGACGTCTTGAGGATCGCCTGTTTCACGCCCATACCCAGCGGCCGCCAGCGGATCGCGTCAAGATCATCGCCGACGTAGGCGTGCAACGGGGCAGGCAGCAGGCTGGTGCCGCGCGGGGCAGGCGCATCGCCTGCGTCATCGGTCAGTCGCGACAGCGCGAATTCAAGGCTACCCTCGGTCATCGCTGCGGCATCTGCGTCACGCGCAATCAGGCTGCCGCCGACGGCATCGTAGGCTTCGGCGGCGGCGCGGCAGTGATCGCACATGGTGATGTGGGTGGCGACGATCAGGTTGAACGCCTCGGGCAGCGTACCCGCGGCATAGGCCATCAGCGTGGCGTCGTTCAGGTGGTGTTTGATGTTGGCTACGGTCATTTTCTTACTTCATTGCGTGTCGCAGGCGCTCAAGCGCCAGGCGGAGACGGGATTTTATGGTGCCCAGGGGCAATCCGGTGAGTTTGGCGATCTCTGACTGGGTCATATCGCCGAAATAAGCCTGCTCGATCAGACTGCGTTGGGTGTGGGGGAGAGCGGCGATTGCCTCGACCAAACGGGCGCTTTCTTCCTGTATTTCCATCACCTGCGATTGCTCGGGCTCGGGCTCGGGCCCCCAGGTGAGCTCTTCGGGCTCGGGCCTGCGTTCCCGGCGGAGCATGTCGATACGGCGGTTGCGGGCGATGGTAAAGATCCATGTCGCGACAGAGGCGCGGGATGGATCAAACTGATGTGCCTTGCGCCACAGCGTCGTCATCACATCCTGCGCGCATTCCTCGGCGGTGGTGGCATCGGTGCCGGATTTCATCAAAAATCCCTTAACCCGTGGTGCGAAATGCGCAAACACCTGTGCAAAGGCGTCGGTGTCACGGCGATCGCGGATGAGTATCATCTCGTCGATCCATGGAGCGGGAGTTTTCTCTTTTCTGTCGTCCTGCACGTGTCGGTGCCCTGAAATCGTATGTGGCCCCGCCAAAGCTGGTGGCATCCATCGGGATGTTCTGCGCGATGAGGTCTGGACTGAGGCTAACATGCTCTATGTACGGAGCAAGGGGCGGGTCGGATCAAAAAGAAATCTGAAACTCATTTACATCCAAGGTCGTATCTGACCCGTATGAACCCCAACAGAAAAACGATGTCAGGACGTCACTCCCTTATGCCTTTTGAAGCCCCAAACCGGCCCAATGATCCCACCGCACCGAAATCCCGCCGCATTGCCGTGATCGGTGCGGGGATTTCGGGCATGGGGGCCGCGCATCTGCTGGCGCCCGACAATCGCGTCGTCCTGTTCGAGAGCGGCGCGCGGCTGGGCGGGCACGCGCGCACTGTCATGGCGGGCAAGAACGGGGATCAGCCGGTCGATACCGGCTTTATCGTCTTCAACTACGCCAATTACCCCAATCTCGCTGCGCTGTTCGAAGCGCTTGAGGTGCCGGTCGTGGAGTCCAACATGAGCTTTGGCGCGTCGATCGACGGGGGGCGGTTCGAATACGCGCTCACCAGTCTCAACGCGATCTTTGCGCAACGGCGCAACGCGCTGAACCCGCGCTTTCTGGCGATGCTGCGCGACATCCTGCGGTTCAACAAGGATGCGCTGGCGCTGGCCAACAGCGACCGCAGCATGACCCTGCGCGAATTCCTCGCGCGGCTCGGGACGGGGACGTATTTCCGCGACTACTACCTTCTGCCGCTGTCTGGTGCGATCTGGTCCACCCCGACGGAGCAGATCATGGATTTTCCGGCCCATGCGCTGATCCAGTTTTTCGAGAACCACGCGCTGCTGAACGTTACGGGCCAGCACCAGTGGTACACGGTCACGGGAGGCTCGATCTCCTACGTCAGCCGGGTCGAGGCTGCGATGAAACGCAATGGCGTCGACATCCGGCTCAATGCCGCCGTGCAATCGGTGCGCCGCGATGGTGTCGGCGTCGAGGTCAAGACATGGGGCGGGGAGTGGGAGCGTTTTGACGAGGTCGTCTTTGCCACCCACTCCGACGACACGCTGGCAATGCTCGACGATCCGTCGCCGGCCGAGGCGGCGGCCCTCGGGGCGATTGCTTATCAGCCCAACGACATCGTGCTGCACGCCGACACGGCCATCATGCCCAAGCGTCGTGCGACTTGGGCCAGCTGGGTCTACACCGAGGACCGCGCCGCGCAGTCCGACAGGATCGACCTGACCTATTGGATGAATTCGCTGCAACCCATCCCCGAGGCGGATCCGCATTTCGTCACGCTCAACACCAAACGCACCATTCGCGAAGAGTTGATCTATGATCAGGTCACGCTGCGCCACCCGGTCTATGATCTGGCGGCGCTGGACGCGCAGGGGCGCGTGCGCGAGATGAACGGCACCAACGCCACTTGGTTCTGCGGTGCCTGGATGCGTCACGGATTTCATGAGGACGGGCTGGCAAGCGCCGTTGACGTGGTGCAGGCCCTTCAGGCCCGCGCCGCAAAGGCCTTGGCCGCCGAATGACCGCCACGGTCGACCATATCGTCGGGCAAACCTTTCACGGGCGAAGGGGCAGCGTTGAAAACGCGTTTCGCTACTCCGTGGACTACCTGCTGCTGGATGCCGAGGCCGAGTTGGCCACGCCCCGGCTGTTCAAACGCAACGGGAGGGGCGTCACGGCGCTGCTGGACCGTGACCACGGCGGCGCGCCGGGTCAGGGGCGTGGGGCGCCATGGGCGCGCGACGTGCTTGAGCAGTATCAGGTGGGCGGGGTTGCGCGTATCGATCTGCTGGCGCAACCGCGCGTGCTGGGCCACGTGTTCAATCCGGTGAGCTTTTGGCTGTGCCGCGATGCGCAGGAGGGCCTGATCGCGGTGATCGCTGAGGTGACCAATACCTTCGGCGACCGCCACAGCTATCTGTGTCACCATGCGGATGGGCGCGCGATAGCGCCAGGCGATCAGCTGAAGGCGACGAAGGTGCTGCATGTCTCGCCGTTCCAGCCGGTCGAGGGAGAATATACCTTTCGCTTTGACATCACCGACAGACGTGTCGGGATCTGGATCGACTACGGCCGGGCGCGGGGCGGGCTGATCGCGACGCTTACGGGCAAGCGGCAACCACTGAGCAATCGCAGCATTCTGGGGGCGCTGCTGCGACGTCCCTTCGGTGCGCGGCGGGTGCTGGCGCTGATCCACTGGCAGGCGATCAAGCTGTGGATCAAGGGGGCGACGTTCCGCTCGCAACCCACCCCGCCCGAGAACGAAGTGACCAAGGGATGAGCGTTCAACGCGCCGAAAGGTTACCGGCCTACGCACTGTTTGCGGCGTTGCTCGCCTGTGCGGGCCTGCCGATCTACATCCATGCGCCGAAGTTCTACGGCGACGCCTACGGGGTCTCGCTCACGGCGATGGCGGCGGTGCTGTTCGGGTTGCGGTTGCTGGACGTCGTACAGGATCCTTTGTTGGGGCGGCTATCGGAACGGCTGCGCAACCATCGCGGCGCGGCGGTGGCGGCTGGCTGTGCGGTGATCGGCACGGCGATGCTGGGCCTTTTTGCGGTCGAGCCGCTTTTTGCGCCGATCGCGTGGTTTGCGGTGATGCTGACGCTGGTATTCTCGGCGTTCAGCTTTCTGACGATCTGTTTCTACGCGCAAGGTGTGGCCAAGGCGGATCTGATGCCGGGCAAGGGGCATCTGCGCCTCGCGCGCTGGCGCGAGACCGGCGCATTGCTGGGCGTCTGCGCGGCGTCCGTGGCGCCCGTGGCGTTGGGTGCGGTGATGGGCGCGCCCTTTGCCGGGTTTGCCGTGGGCTTTGCCATGCTCAGCGTGGCGGCGGCCTGGGCGATGCGGGCCGAATGGGTGCGCAGCGATCTGCCCGACGGCGCGGGGTTTGGCGTGGTGCTGCGCGACCCGCTTGCCCGGCGATTGCTCATCATCGCGCTGTTCAACGCCGCACCCGTCGCTGTCAGCGCGTCGCTGTTTTTGTACTACGTCGAAAGTGTGCTGGAGGCGCCGGGGTTCGAGGGGCCGCTGTTGCTTCTGTTTTTCCTGTCCGCCGCCGGGGCCGCCCCGCTGTGGGGCTGGCTGGCAGAGCGGTACGGGACGGGCCGTGTCCTGCTGTCGGCCATGGTGCTGGCGATTTTCGCGTTTGGCGGCGCGCTGTTTCTGGGGCCGGGGGATCAATGGCTGTTTGCCGTTGTCTGCGTGGCAAGCGGCGCGGCGATGGGCGCGGATCTGACGCTGCTTCCCGCGCTGTTTGCGACACGCATGGCGCAGATTTCCCCCTCGGCGGCGGAAGGTTTCGGGCTATGGTCGTTCGTGTCCAAATTCACGCTGGCGATCGCGGCGGCGGTGCTGTTGCCGATGCTGGACGCGTCAGGATACCGCAGCGGATCCGGGAACCCGGCGCCGCCCGAAGCGATTGACCTTTTGCGGGTGCTCTACGCGGGCGTGCCCTGCGTGCTCAAGCTGGCGGCGATCTGGCTGCTGTGGCGCACTGATCTTGAAAGGGGCAGCCCATGAACGATGCTTTGTTTTTCTTTCTGCTGGGGGTGGCATTGATGGCCGCGCTCGTGCTGCTGCGCCGCCGGTTGGCGGATTTCCCGGCGCAACGGGCAGAGGATTACGTGGGTGAGGCGCCGACCTTCGACATGCGCCGCCACCTCAACGGCCCGATGCATTGTGTCGGCGCGATCTTTGGCCCGCTGGGACGGGTGACAAGCACGTTCACGGCGGAGTTCAATGCCAACTGGAAGGGCGACGTTTGTACGATCGAGGAACGTTTCACCTATCACGACGGCACCGTGCAGGAACGCGAATGGACGCTTGAGATGACGGGCGAGGACAGTTTTGACGCGCTGGCCGAGGATGTGCCGGGCACGGGCAAGGGCCACGTTGCGGGGCCAACCGTCTTGTTCCGGTATCCCATAACACTTCCGCAGGACAGCGGGGGCCACACGCTCAGCGCGCTTGACTGCATGTACCTCGCGCCGGACGGCACGGTCGTGAACCGCAGTCAATTTCGCAAGTTCGGCTTTCGCGTCGCGGAACTGGTGGCAACAATTTCAAAGAAGGAAGCGGCATGACCGACTGGAAGGGCAAACGGTATTGGCTTGTAGGGGCAAGCGACGGGCTTGGCGCTGCATTGGCGGGGTTTCTGAGCCGCGCCGGCGCGGAGGTGATCCTTTCGGCCCGGTCAGAGGACAAGCTGCGCGCGCTGGCGGATGATCTGCCGGGCAAGGCGCGCGTCGTCACCGTCGATGTCTCCGACAACGAGAGCGTTATTGCCGCGGCGGAATCGGTTGGCGAGATTCACGGCGTCGTCTTTTTGGCCGGTGTGTACTGGCCCTTCGGCGCAAAGGAGTGGGATGCGGATCGGGCCAATGCGATGGCAGACATAAACTTTACCGGCCTGATGCGCGTGATGGGGCAGGTGGTGCCGGGTATGGTCGCGCGGGATACGGGCCATATCGTCATTACCTCCAGCCTGACGGGTTTCAGGGGCTGCCGGGGTCCATCGGTTATACTGCATCAAAAGCGGCGACGATGTCGCTTGCCGAATGCATGCACGCGGATCTGCGCAAGACGGGTGTCAAGGTGCAGGTCATCAACCCCGGCTTCATCAAGACACAGCTGACGGACAAGAACGATTTCAAAATGCCCTTCCTGATGCAACCCGATGAGGCGGGCCGTGAAGTGTTTGAGCATATGAACACGGACCGTTTCAAGAAAAGCTTCCCCTGGGCCTTTTCGCTCGTATTCAGGCTGAGCCAGTTCCTGCCCGACGGTCTCTACTACCGGATTTTCAGCTAGAGGCTTGTTGGCGCCCCCTGCGGGGCGGCCCGGTACGGGAAGGCGTCTGGCACACTCAATCAATTATGGAGTGTGTGCTACGCCGCGTTGGATCAGGTATTTTCAAAAGGGTGCAGGGGGAGGGTCAGAGCCATCCATCCTGACGCAGTTTCGCCGCGCTATCGCGTCTGGACATTGCGGCAAGGAAAGCCGTGATTTTCGGGAAGTCGCTGACGGTGACGCCGTCGCCTTCGAGCCAGCTGCAGACCGCGAAGAGATAGAAATCTGCCAATGTGATGGCGTGACCGCAGGTGAAGGGGCCACAAAAGGCGTTCTCTTCGATATAGCGGGCGCAGGCCGTCATGGTTTGGGGCACTTTTGCGGTCATGTCAGCGTGGCTTTCCGGGCTGTCAGCCCAGCGGGTGCCACGCATTTTGTGGGCATGGGCGACGTGCATGGTCGAGGCGAGATAGTACATGACGCTCCGCATATGCGCGGCCTCCACGCTATTGTCGGGAACGAGTTTCGCATCCGTGGCCACCGCTGCGATGTATTCGAGGAGCGCGCCGGTTTCGGTCAGGATTGTGCCATCTTCGAGCGCGAGGGCCGGGACACGCCCCTTTGGATTGATGCGGGCGTAGTCGGGACTGGTCTGTTCGGCCGCCGCGAAATCGATGCGTTGAATCTCGTGGGGGATGGCCGCCTCAATCAGGGCCATGGCGGGGGCGACGGCGACGGTGCCGGGAGCAGCAAAGAGTTTCATGGTGTGGCCTTTCAGATATTTGTGCGGGCGGTTTGGCGGTCGGCCCGGTCGAGGTGGGGTGTTGCGTTGAACAGCGTCGGGCTTAGCGTGCCGCCGATATCGAAGAGTTGGTGCAGCGACGTGTGAAAGATCGCGATGGTCAGGCGCGCGGTGGCGGCAATGTCGAGCGACATCCGCTGGCCCATGACATTGCCGATGAGCCCGCCGGAGGTAACGACAAGGGCGGGGGTGGCGCCTGCGGCGATCTCATTGATTGCGTCGCGGATCCGGCTTTGGAAGGCGTCATAGCTTTCCGGGGCCCCTTCAATCTTGCCGTCGCGCCAGTGGGTAAAGACGGCGGGCAGGTGGGTGATGAATTCCGACTGTTCGGTCGGGAAGGGGATGCCGTGCTGATCGGCGAGCAGTTGCGAGAGGGTGAAATATTCCAACTCGTTGAGGCGCGGGTCGCGGATGGGCTCCAGTCCCATCGCCATGCCATCCGCCGTTTCGATATGGCGGCGCAGGGTGCCGGTATAGAGCCTGGCCTGCACCAGTCCGGTGCCACGCAGATGCTCGCCCAGCCACGCGGCCTGCCTGTGGCCCAGATCGCTCAACCGGTCATAGCTTTGCTCGTCTGTGGCGCCTGAGTTGGCCTGGCCGTGGCGGATGAGGGTAATCAGGGACATGGCGTGCCTTTCGGTGTTGCTCTCCCTGATAGGGAACTGCGCGGGGCGGCGAAAGGGGTCTATCGGAAACCTCCGGCACCGGTGATGGCGGAATTGGCGGGCATCGTGTCGGGATCAAGCCTTTTGCGCGCGGGGGGATCGGTAGAAGATGGCAAGTGTTTTGGAGGATGCCGATGTCTGCGACTGTTACATTCACGCTCGATGGCAAGACCGTCGAGGCGGAGGCGGGCATGACCATTTGGGAAGTGGCCAATGGCCGCGGTCTCAAGATCCCGCATCTGTGCCACAAACCGGCGCCGGGCTATCGCCCCGATGGCAATTGCCGTGCCTGTATGGTCGAGATCGAGGGGGAGCGTACGCTGGCGGCCTCCTGCATCCGCGAACCCGCAGAGGGGATGGTCGTCACCACCGACAGCGCCCGCGCGACATCCGCGCGCAAGATGGTGGTTGAGTTGCTGATGGCCGATCATCCGGAGCGCGACGAGGCCCACGACCGCTCCAGCCACATGTGGGATGTCGTTGATGCGCAGGGCGCCGATACGAGCCGTTTCCCGAAGATGGAAGAGGGGCGCATTCCGCTGCTCGACGACAGCCATGTGGCGATGAGCGTCAACCTTGATGCCTGTATATCCTGCGGGCTGTGTGTGCGCGCGTGCCGCGAGGTGCAGGTCAACGACGTGATCGGTATGTCCGGGCGCGGGGCGGATGCCTATCCAACGTTTGATATGGCCGATCCGATGGGCGCCTCCACCTGCGTGGCCTGCGGCGAATGTGTGCAGGCCTGCCCGACCGGCGCGCTCTTGCCCGCCACCGTAACCGATGAGAACCAGCGCGGCGACACGGCGGATTTCGACAGCGAGGTCGAAAGCATCTGCCCGTTCTGCGGTGTTGGCTGCCAGATCTCGATGAAGATCAAGGACAACAAGGTCAAATACGTCGAGGGGATCAACGGGCCCGCCAACGAGGGGCGGCTGTGCGTCAAGGGCCGCTTTGGCTTTGACTACATCCATCACGATCACCGGCTGACAAAACCACTGATCCGTCGCGACGACGCGCCCGCCAAGGGGCTGAACGTGGATCCCGGCAACTATCTGGAAGTGTTCCGCGAGGCGACATGGGACGAGGCGCTGGAGCGGGCGGCAAACGGGTTGCGCGCGATCGGCGGCACGGGGGTTGCGGGCTTTGGCTCTGCCAAATGCACCAATGAGGAGGCCTATCTGTTCCAGAAGATCATCCGGCAGGGGTTTGGCCACAACAACGTCGATCACTGCACCCGGCTGTGTCACGCCTCGTCGGTCTCTGCCCTGTTGGAGAACGTGGGCAGCGGCGCGGTGTCGGCCACCTTCAACGAGATCGAGAACGCCGATGTGGCCATCGTCATCGGCGCCAACCCGATCGAAAACCACCCCGTCGCGGCCACCTATTTCAAGCAGTTCACCAAACGCGGCGGCAAGCTCATTGTGATGGATCCGCGCGGTCAGGCGCTCAAACGTCATTCCTCGCATATGCTGCAATTCCGGCCCGGCACGGATGTGTCGATGCTCAACGCGATCATGCATGTGATCGTCGAGGAAGAGCTGTACGACCAGCAATATATCGAAGCCTACACCGAGAATTGGGAGGCGGAGAAGGCGCACCTCAAGGATTTCACCCCCGAAAAGATGGCAGAGATCTGCGGCATTGATGCCGAGACGCTGCGCGATGTCGCCCGCACCTTTGCCGGGGCCAATGCGGCGATGATTTTCTGGGGCATGGGGGTCAGCCAGCACATCCACGGCACGGATAACTCGCGCTGCCTGATCTCGCTCGCGCTGATGACAGGCCACGTGGGTCGCCCCGGCGCGGGGCTGCATCCGCTGCGCGGGCAGAACAACGTGCAGGGCGCCTCTGACGCCGGGCTGATCCCGATGTTCCTGCCGGATTATCAGTCGGTGACCGACGATGGCGTGCGCTCTGCCTTTACCGAGGTGTGGGAAAGCGGCGACTTCAGCGCGCAGAAGGGTCTGACCGTGACCGAGATCCTCGATGCCGTGCACGCGGGCGACATTCGCGGCATGTACATCCTTGGCGAAAACCCGGCCATGTCGGACCCGGATGTGGAGCACGCGCGCGATGCGCTCGCGAAGCTCGATCATCTGGTTGTGCAGGATATCTTCATCACCGAAACGGCGAATTTTGCCGATGTGATCCTGCCCGCCGCGGCTTTTGCGGAAAAGGCGGGGACAGTGACCAACACAAACCGTCAGGTGCAGATGGGCCGCCCCGCCGTCACCCCACCCGGAGAGGCGAAACCCGATTGGTGGATCGAGGTCGAGCTGGCCAAGCGTCTGGGGCTTGAGTGGTCCTACACCTCCCCGGCGGACGTGTTTGCCGAGATGAAGCTGAACATGAAATCGCTCGACAACATCACGTGGGAGCGGCTGGAGCAGCAGAACGCGGTGACCTATCCATCGTTGTCGCCAGAGGATCCCGGTCAGGCGATCGTCTTTGCCGACGGGTTCCCGCGTGCGGATGGGCGTGCGCGCTTCACCCCCGCGAGCATCATCGCGCCCGACGATACGCCCGATGCCGAATATCCGATGATCCTGACCACGGGGCGGCAGTTGGAGCATTGGCACACCGGTTCGATGACCCGCCGCTCGACGGTGCTGGACGCGGTGGAGCCGGAGGCGAATTGCTCGCTGCACCCGTCGACCCTGCGCAAGCTGGGGGTGGAGCCGGGCGAATTCGTGCGCCTGACCACCAAACGCGGCAGCATCGAGATCATGGCCCGGATGGATCGCGCCGTGTCGCCCGACATGGTGTTCCTGCCCTTCGCCTATGTCGAGGCGGCGGCGAACATCCTGACCAACCCGGCGGTCGATCCCTACGGCAAGATCCCGGAGTTCAAATTCTCTGCCGTGCGGGTGGAAGCGGCGAAAACGGCGGTCGCGGCGGAATAGGCTTGTCGTGCCATGTATTTGGGCGTTGAACTGACGCATGGCACACGCTGTTTTCATCCAGAACCCCCGCTCGATCTACGCGGACCGCCCGGGGGAGGTGTACCATTTCCCCAAGCAGTACCTTGCGCAGGTCACCGCCACGATTGGCGATTGGGTGGTGTTCTATGAGAGCAAGAACGCGGGCGCGTTTGGCTATGTCGCGGTGCAGCAGGTTGCGGATGTGGTCCCGGATCCGGCGCAGGACGATCATTATTTTGCGATCCTCGACCCGGCCACGCTGCTGGAGTTCGAGCGCGTCGTTCCGCGCCGCAACGCGCAGGACACGGCGTTTGAATCCGTGCTGCGCGGACCGGACGGCAAACCCTACCGCGCGGGTGCCAATACGCTGGCCGTGCGCACGCTGCCGCCCGCAGATTTTGCGGCCATCGTGAACCATGGGCTGACCCCGGTTGAGGACGTGTCGGGCATGGCGCGCCGCCCGCTTGAGGACGCGGCCCAGCCGGGGTTTGCCGAGGCGCAGGCGGCATTTGGCGGCGCACCTTTGGACGTTGACCGCAGGCAGGTTTTGTCGTCGCGCCCCCTGCGCGATGCAGCCTTTGCGCGGCAGGTCAAACGCGCCTACCACAATCGCTGTGCGATGTCGGGGCTGTCGCTGACCAACGGCGGCGGGCGACCGGAGGTCGAGGCCGCGCATATCCGGCCCGTCAGCGACAGGGGGCCGGACATCGTGCGCAACGGTCTGGCGCTTTCGGGCACCCTGCACTGGATGTTTGATCGCGGGCTTCTGGGCGTGGCCGAGGATCACAGCATCCTGATTTCGCACAACAAGGTGCCGCAGGATGTGGTCGCGCGGCTGATCGCGCCCGCGGGGCGCCTTTTCCTGCCGCCCGATCCGCGCCATCATCCGCATGAGAGCTATTTGAAATACCACCGCGAAAACGTCTTTGGACAGTTCGCTGCCTGAAACCTGCGCCAAGGATCCTCCATGCACATCGACCCCAACCGTTTCCTTGATGACCTGCACCACCTGCGCACATTCGGTGCTGCGGGTGTTGGGAAGGGCGTGTCGCGCCCGGCCTATTCCGCCCCTGACATCGCCGCGCGCGCGTGGCTGACGCAGCGCATGGCGGATGCCGGGCTGCGGGTCGAGATGGATGCGATGGGCAACCTCTTTGGTCTGGCCAAGGGGCCGTCGATCCTGCTGGGTTCGCATTCCGACAGCCAGCCCGAGGGCGGTTGGCTGGATGGGGCGCTGGGCGTGATTGCGGGGCTTGAGGTCGCACGCGCGGCGCAGGCAGCGGGCGGGCCTGCGGTGTCGGTTGTGTCGTTTCAGGACGAGGAAGGGCGGTTTGGCGTGACCACGGGCTCAGCCGTCTGGTCGGGGCAGGTGGCGCAGGCGCGTGCCGATGGCTTTACCGACCACGAGGGCGTGACGTTGGGGGCGGCGCGGGACGCGTTGGGTGATCTGGTGACGGGGCCTGTGGACCCCGCGCAATTCACCGGGTTCATCGAGATGCATATCGAACAGGGGCCGGTGATGGACGGCACGGATGACCGCGTGGGCGTCGTCACCGATATCGTCGGCATCCGCGATATGAAGATCACCTTTGAGGGTCAGCAAAACCACGCGGGCACCACGCCCATGCACCTGCGCCGCGATGCCTTTGCCGCGCTCACCGCGTTCTCGGCGGCGCTTGAGCCGCGGTTTGCCAATGTCGTCACCCCCGCGACCGTCTGGACGACTGGCCACGTCGCCCTGCATCCCAACGCCTCGTCGATCGTGCCCGGGCGCGCGGCGTTCTCAATGCAGTGGCGCGATGGCGACGCGGACCGGCTGGGCCGGATGGAGCGGATCATCCGCGATCTGGCAGAGGAGGTTGCGCAGGCCCGTGGCCTGACGGTCACCTTCGGTGAGATGCTGGGGCTGGAACCAGTCGCGATGGACGCCGCCCTGCGCAGATCGCTGGAAGGGGCAGCCGAAGCACAGGCGCCGGGGGCATGGCGCCGGATGCCCTCGGGGGCGCTGCACGATGCCACGAATGTGGCGCGGCTGATGCCGGTCGCGATGCTTTTCACCCCCTCCATCGGGGGGATCAGCCATGCCTTTGAGGAGGACACAGACGAGGCGGATCTGGTGCTGGGTCTGCGTGTACTGGCCGACGCAGTGGCCCGGATCGGGCGCGGTTAGCTCCAGACCACATCACCCAGAAAGATATAGCCTGCGCCATAGATCGTCTTGATGAGTTGCGGGTTCTTGGGGTCCTCGCGCAGCTTGGTGCGCAGGCGGCTGATGCGCACGTCCATCGCGCGGTCGAAACTCTCGGATGCGGCGCCCCCAGGCTTTCCTGCATCTGCGCGCGGCTGATCAGCCGCTTGGGCGCGTCCAGAAACAGGCGCAGCACTTCGCCCTCGGCGTGGCTGAAGGGGGTTTCAGCGCCGCCGGCGTCCTCAAGCACGTAGCGGTCGAAATGCGCGGTCCAGCCGTTGAATCGCGCGCTGTTGCCGGCCTGCGGGGTGGGGCGATTGCTGCGCAGGCGCGCGCGGATGCGGGCGACAACCTCGGCAGGCTCAAACGGTTTGGCGATATAATCATCGGCCCCCAGCTCAAGCCCGGTCACCCGGTCCTGCACCTGCGCGCGGCCCGAGATGATGATCACGATCGCACCCTTTTCCAGCGCCAGCCGGTGCACGAGGGTCAGCCCGTCGGTATCGGGCAGCGACAAATCCACCAGACAGACATCCGGCACGCGGGTTTTCAGCGCCGCCTCGAACGCCGCCGCGCGGCCAAAGCTTTGGGTGTCAAAGCCTGCCTCTGTCAGCGTGTCGGACAGCAGCGCGCGGATTTCCGGCTCATCGTCGAGGATCGAAATCAGCGGGCGGTTCATTGCGCGGCGACCGGTTGGGGCCCGAGCAGTCGGGCCAGCGCGTCGCGTTCGAACGGTTTACGGAGCACCGGCGCGCGGGCCTGTGCGGCGCGAAACAGCGCGTCGTCGGGCGGCAGTGATGTCATGAGCACCAGCGGCGGCGCGTCTGTGGGCAGGGCAGCCGCAAGATCGAGGCCGGTCGCTTCCCCCTCCAACTGGATGTCGGACAGGATGAGGCCGATGTCGGGCAGATCCGTGAGTAGCGCCAGTGCTTCGGGCACGCCTGCGGCTTCGATCACCGTGTGGCCCAGATCCATCAGCATGTCGCGCACGACCGCACGCAGATCGTCACGGTCCTCGACCAGCAGGGCAAGGCCGCTTTGCGCGCTGAGTGCGGGGCGGTAGGGCAAGCGCAGCGTCACGCGCGCGCCGTGGGCGGTATTGCCCAGCCGCACACTGCCGCCCGCAAGCGTCGCCATGTCGTAGACCATCGGCAGGCCAAGGCCCGTACCCTCCGCCCCTTGGTCGTGAAGAACGGATCGAGCGCCTGTTCCAGCGCCGTCGCCGTGAAACCGGGGCCGTCGTCGTCCAGTTGCCATTCCAGCCACAGATCGTGCACCCGGCGTACCCCGAGCGCAATGTGCCCGCCCGTGCCCACCGCATCACGGGCGTTCAGGATGAGGTTGAGCAGACTGTCCTGCACGGCGCCGCGATCGATCAGCACGGTGCCGATATCTGCGGTCACGTCGATCTCAAGCGTCATGCCGTCGGGCAGGGCGGGCGTGGCCAGGGCGGCCAGATCGCGCATCAGTGCAGCCACATCCGTGGCTTCGGGGCGCAGCCCGCGCGGGTCGGTCACGCGGCTGATCCCGTCGATCAGATCGCCGCCGCGCCGGGTCGCGGCCAGCGTCGCGTCGATCAGCGGGACCGCGCCGGGAGGCAGATCATCCGTCTGCATCAGCTTGGATTGCTGGCCCAGAATGATCGTCAGCAGGTTCGAAAAATCATGCGCCAGCCCCGAAATCATCTGCCCCGCCAGCGCGCGGCGGCGGGTCTGTTGCAGGGCGGCGCGGGTCTGGGTTTCTTCGGTCACGTCCATTGTCAGGATATAGACGCCGCCTGCGTGGTCTGGCGTGAAGGAGGTGCGAATGCGGCGGGCCGACGCGTCGTCGGTGAACTCCTGCACCGCTGCCGTGCCCGCGTAGGCCGATTGCAGCGCGCCTTCGATCTTGGCAAAAATCGCGGGGCCAAGTGCGTCCTGGATCGGTTGGCCGAGGATCTCGGATGGGCGGCCCGGCACGATGCTGCCAAGGCGTTGGTTGGAGTAAGTGTATCTCCCGCCCGCGTCCACGTGGGCGATATGGGCTGGCATCATTTCAGTCGTAAGCCGCGCGCGGGCCTCAGACGCCGTCAGCTGGCGTTGGGTTTCCTCAAGCGTGTGGATCATCGCGGCCAGTTCGCGGTTGGTCTGCGCGAGCCTTTCGGCATGGGTCAGCACCTGATCGCTGAGCGCACCGGCGCGGGCGCGCAGCAACGTCTCCTGCGCCTTGGTCGCCGAGATATCGGTGTAGACAGTGACCCAGCCCCCGCCGGGCAGCGGCGATCCCTCGACCGAGATGGTGCGCCCGTTGGCGCGTGCGCGCTCCATGTAGTGCGGGCGGAAGGTGCGGGCCTGCGCGATCCGCTCCGCGACGAAGCGCGCGACATCCTCGACCTCGCCGTATTCGCCCTGCGCGGCAAGATAGGTAATCGTATCGGCAAAGGAGGCGCCGGGGGTGACCAGCGCATCGGGCAGCGCGAACATCTGCTGAAATGGCGCGTTGCACAGCACCAGCCGCAGATCGGAATCGTAGATCGACAGGGCCTGACCGATCAGGTTCAGCCCCGCAATCGTCATCCGGGTGGTATCATCGTCGCCGCGTTGCATCCTATCAGATTGCACCGCACCTGCGCCGTGTCAAAGCCGCAAATGCCCCGGTTACAATTCGTTAGGATTGCGCAATTCTTGGGAAAAAGTTGACGCGCAGGATCAAGCTGTCATTCTGGCGCTCACTGAATCGCGGCTAACGCGATCACCCGCGCGGGGCGCGGGATATGGGAGGATACATCTTGGCCACACGTGAAAGCTCTTCGGGGCAGTTGCAATCCGTGCCTGCATTGCTGCACCGCAATGCCGTGCAATTCGCCAATGCGCCCGCCTACCGGGAAAAGGAATACGGCATCTGGCAAAGCTGGACCTGGTCGCAGACCCGCGAAGAGGTCGAGGCGCTGGCGCTGGGCTTCATGGAGCTGGACATCAAGGAAGGCGATTTTGTCGCGATCATCGGGCGCAACCGTCCGTACCTTTATTGGGCGATGATGGCGGCGCAGATGTGTGGCGCGGTGCCCGTGCCGCTCTATCAGGACGCCAACGCCGAAGAGATGGCGTATGTCATGAACCACTGCGGCGCGCGGTTTGCCGTTGTGGGCGATCAGGAGCAGGTCGACAAGATCATCGACGTGCAGGATCAGCTGCCCGAATTCGAGCGGATGATCTACCTCGACGATCGCGGCATGCGCCGCTACGACCATGCCGCACTCGACCAGTATCAGGCGTTGCAGGAACGCGGTCGCAAGGCGCGAGACACACACATCAAAGAGCTGGAGGCGCGGCAGGCCAAGCTGGATTACGACAGCACGGGCGTAATGCTCTATACCTCCGGCACGACCGGTAAGCCCAAGGGCGTGGTGCTGAGCAACCGCAACGTGATCGAGACGGCAAAATCATCGTCCGAGTTCGACAAGCTGCGGCAATCGGACGATATTCTTGCCTATCTGCCGATGGCCTGGGTGGGGGATTTCATCTTTTCCGTGGGGCAGGCTTTGTGGACGGGGTTCTGCACCAATTGCCCCGAGAGTGAGCACACGATGCACACCGATCTGCGCGAGATCGGGCCCACGTATTACTTTGCCCCGCCGCGGGTGTTCGAGACGCAGTTGACCAACGTCATGATTCGGATGGAGGACGCCAGCCGCTTCAAGAAGTGGCTGTTCGACCGCTACATGGCGCACGCGCGCAAGGTCGGTCCGGCCATTCTGGACGGCAAGGATGTGTCGTTTGGCGACCGTTTGAAATACCGCATGGGCGAGGCGTTCGTGTACGGGCCGCTCAAGAACACGCTGGGCTTCAGCCGCGTGCGCGTGGGCTATACCGCCGGTGAGGCGATCGGCCCGGAAATCTTTGATTTCTATCGCTCTTTGGGGATCAACCTCAAACAACTCTACGGTCAGACGGAGGCGACGGTTTTCATCACCGCCCAGCCCGATGGCGAGGTGCGCAGTGATACCGTCGGCGTGACCTGCCCCGGTGTGGAACTGCGGATCGAGGAAAGCGGCGAGGTGTTCTATCGCTCGCCCGGCGTGTTTGTAGAGTACTACAAGAACCCCGAAAGCACGGCAGACACCAAGGACGCCGAAGGCTGGGTCGCCACGGGCGACGCAGGCTTTATCGAGCCGGACACCGGCCACCTGCGCATCATCGACCGCGCCAAGGACGTGGGCCAGATGGCGGATGGAAGCCTGTTTGCGCCGAAATACGTCGAGAACAAGCTGAAGTTCTTCCCCAACATTCTCGAGGCAGTCGTTTTTGGCAACGGACGTGAGGAATGTACCGCCTTCATCAACATTGACCTGACGGCGGTGGGCAACTGGGCAGAGCGCAACAACATCGGCTATGCGTCCTACCAGGAACTGGCGCGGCATCCGCAGGTGATGGATACGATCCAGTCCCATGTGGAGGAAACCAACGCCTCTGTCGCGCAGGACGAAATGCTGTCTGGATGCCAGATCCACCGGTTTGTTGTGCTGCACAAGGAACTGGACGCCGACGATGGGGAACTGACACGCACCCGCAAGGTGCGCCGCAAGATCATCGGCGAGAAGTATGACGATATCATTAATGCGCTGTACGACGGGTCAAAATCGGTCTCGACCGAGACCGAAGTGACCTATGAGGACGGGCGCAAAGGGTCTATCAAGGCGACGCTTGAAGTGCGCTCGGCCAAGGTGGTGCCCGTCGAAACCAAGAAAATGGCCGCTGAATGAAGGCGTTGGCGCTGATCCTCACGGCCCTTGCGCCCGCTGGCCACGCCGGTCCAGCGCCGCTGGAGGCCGCTATGGTGCGCTGCGTCACGCCGATCGTGACGGGGGCGCCGCTGGATTTGGACGGCTTGCAGGCCACCACGGCAGAGGCGGAGGGGCTGGAGCCCGAAGGCATCGCCGGGTTCATGCCCACCTATTTTCGCGCGCCCGACGGTGCGTTTCTGATGGCGACGATGGGTGCGGGGCCCCTGCGGGCCTGCGCGTTGATGACCGACGCGCCCGTTGCGGCGGATGCGTTTCGCACGGCGGTAACGGCGCTGGATATGGCGCTGCCTGCGTCCTGCGACACCGCGCTTGAAGACGGCGGGCGCGTGCTGATCGCGATGCGACAGGACGGCCGCATCCGCACGCATGGCGCGCTTGCGCTGGACGCCGACGGCACGACCTCGATCACCGCATGGGTCACGATGCCCGACAACGATGACATGACTTGCACGAAAGACGCGCCATGAAAGACAACGCTGAAAGCTATGTGACCGAGGACGGGCGCACCATCGGCCCGGTGGTCATGGAGATGAAGAATATTACCCTGCGATTTGGTGGGGTTGAGGCGATCAAGGATATCTCGTTCGACATCCGTGAGGGCGAGATCCGCGCGATTATCGGCCCCAACGGGGCGGGCAAATCGTCGATGCTGAATGTGATCTCGGGCTTCTACGTGCCGCAGGAGGGCGAGGTCTGGTACAAGGGATCGGTTCGTCCCCGGATGAAGCCGTTTCAGGTGGCCCAGCAGGGCATCGCGCGCACGTTCCAGAACATCGCGCTGTTCGAGGGGATGAGCGTTCTGGACAACGTGATGACCGGGCGTCTGACCCACATGAAAACCGGGATGCTGGCCCAGACCCTGTGGAAGGGAAAGGCCGAGCGGGAAGAAATCGAGAACCGCGAAGTCGCGGAACAGATTATCGATTTTCTGGAAATTCAGGCCATTCGCAAGACGCCTGTTGCGCGTCTGCCTTATGGTTTGAAAAAGCGGGTGGAGCTGGCGCGGGCACTGGCGGCGGAGCCGTCTCTTTTGCTGCTCGATGAGCCGATGGCGGGGATGAACGTCGAGGAAAAAGAGGACATGAGTCGCTTTATCCTGTCGGTGAACGACGAATTCGGGACCACGATTGCATTGATCGAACACGATATGGGCGTGGTGATGGACCTGAGCGACCGGGTGGTCGTGATGGATTACGGCAAGAAGATCGGCGACGGCACGCCATCGGACGTGCGCAACAACCAAGAGGTGATCGACGCCTATCTGGGGGTCGCGCATGACTGATATTTCGTCTGTCACACTTTGTGCACAGGACGTGCACCACGCGTACACCGGTGGATGCACCGCCAAGGAGATGAACGATGCCTGAACAGCTGGTATTTACGCTTGAGGTTTTTCTGAACGGGCTGATGGCCGGGGTTCTTTACGCGCTGGTCGCGCTCGGCTTTGTGCTGATCTACAAGGCGTCGGGGATTTTCAATTACGCCCAGGGGGTCATGGCGCTGTTTGCGGCGATGACGCTGGTGGGGATCCAGAACGGGCAGGTGCCGTTCGCGCATCTGATCAACGCGATATTCGGCACGGATGTGCACAAGTTCGGCTGGTCGGTGCATTCCTTCGCCGCGATCCTGCTGACGGTCATTGTGATGATCGTGCTGGCTTGGGCGGTGCAGCGGTTCGTGTTCCGCCACCTGGTGGGGCAGGAGCCGATCATCCTGTTCATGGCGACGATCGGTCTGGCCTATTTCCTCGAAGGGGTGGCGGATCTGATGTGGGGATCCGAGCTGAAAGCGCTGAACGTTTGTGCCGCCGAGGGCGCGTGCCTGCCGCAGGGTCTGAACGTCTGGCTGGATACGGTGACGTTTGACGCCTGGGGCACGGGGATTTTCATCGACAATCTCGATATCGTCGCCTCGGTCGTTGCGGTCGTGTTGGTGGCCGGGCTGGTGGCCTTTGCGCAGTACACCAAACAGGGGCGCGCGATGCGGGCCGTGGCCGATGACCATCAGGCGGCGCTGTCTGTCGGGGTCTCGCTGAACTTCATCTGGATCCTCGTGTGGTCGCTGGCGGGTTTCGTGGCCCTTGTCGCGGGGATCATGTGGGGGGCGAAATCGGGCGTGCAGTTCTCGCTGTCGCTGATCGCGCTCAAAGCGTTGCCGGTGCTGATGCTGGGCGGCTTCACCTCGATCCCCGGAGCGATCATCGGCGGGCTGATCATCGGCGTGGGCGAAAAGCTGTTCGAGTTCCTGATCGGTGCGCCCTTTCTCGGGGGGCTACGGAGAACTGGTTTGCCTACATGCTGGCGCTGCTGTTTTTGGTGTTCCGTCCGCAGGGATTGTTCGGGGAGAAGATCATTGAGCGCGTTTAGAGACGGGCCGGGCGACCGCGTGTCGCTGCGCGCCACGACACCCGCCCACCCCGTAACCCAAATAACTGAATTGGAGGCTGGCTGATGTTTTACCGTGAAGCGGGCGATTTTTCGACGACCTATGCCCAGGATCAGCAGACCTTTCCGATCAAGTTCGACAGGTATCGCTATTACGTGGTGCTGTTCATCGCGATCTTTGTCGTGCCTTTCGTGCTGAACGACTACTGGGTGAACAGCCTGTTGATGCCTTTCCTGATCTACGCGATTGCGGCGATCGGGTTGAACATCCTTGTGGGGTATTGCGGGCAGGTGAGCCTCGGCACCGGGGGGTTCATGGCGGTGGGGGCCTACAGTTGCTACAAGTTCATGACGGGTGTGGACATCTGGTGGGGCGGGGAGCTTTTGTTCCGCCTGCCGGAGTTCAACATTTTCCTGTCGGTCATCATGGGCGGGGTGATGACCGCGCTGGTGGGCGTGCTGTTTGGCCTGCCGAGCCTGCGGATCAAGGGGTTTTACCTTGCGGTGGCGACGCTGGCCGCGCAGTTCTTTCTGGTGTGGCTCTTTAACCGCGTGTCGTGGTTCTACAAT
The DNA here is from genome assembly GCF_018200035.1 of Sulfitobacter albidus. NCBI lineage: Bacteria > Pseudomonadati > Pseudomonadota > Alphaproteobacteria > Rhodobacterales > Roseobacteraceae > Sulfitobacter > Sulfitobacter albidus. The sequence continues at coordinate 39,614 of NZ_CP073581.1, forward strand.
TACTCGGCCTCTGGCCAGATCAACGCGCCGGAGCGGGATATTTTCGGGGTGCTGATTACCGGCCCCTCGACGGAGCCTTGGGCGGTTTATCTGTTCTGCCTGTTCTTCACGGTGGTCAGCGCGCTGGTGGCGCGCAACCTCACGCGTGGCTCTGTCGGGCGCAAGTGGATGGCGATCCGCGACATGGACATTGCGGCAGAGATCATCGGGGTGAACCCGCTGCGCGCCAAGCTCACGGCCTTTGCGGTGTCCTCGTTCTTCGTGGGTATTTCGGGCGCTTTGTTCTTTGCGGTCTATCTGGGCGCGGTCGAAGTGGGCGAAGCCTTTGGCATTCAGAAATCATTCCTCGTGCTGTTCATGATCATCATCGGGGGCTCGGGTCGATCTTTGGCTCCTTTGCGGGGGCGGCGTTTCTGGTGCTGCTGCCGGTGGTGCTGAAGGTGGTGGGCGTCGACTGGTTCGGCTGGCCGACGGACATCGTGGCGCATTTGAACCTGGTGATCGTGGGTCTGCTGATCATCGTGTTCCTGATTGCGGAGCCGCACGGGATTGCGCAGCTGTGGCGCGTGGCCAAGGAGAAGTTGAGATTGTGGCCGTTCCCGCACTAGCGGGAGGGCACATGGCGCGCGTGTTGCGCGCCTTACGGCCCCCACGCGGGGCCGACGACAAGAAGAAGACAATCGGATAAAAATCCAAGGGAGGAAACACCGATGAAATACAAACTAGGTACACTCGCCGTCGCAAGCCTGATGGCGGCAAGCCCTGTCATGGCCGATCTGGTCTATCCCAGCCTGAGCTACCGCACCGGCCCCTACGCCGCGGGCGGCATCCCGTTTGCGGACGGCTATCAGGACTATTTCACCATGCTCAACGAGCGTGATGGCGGCATCGGCGGCGAGATCACCCGCGTGCTGGAATGCGAGACCGGCTATAACACCGAAAAGGGTGTGGAATGCTATGAGAGCACGAAGGGCGAAGGCTCGTTGGTGTATCAGCCGCTGTCGACCGGCATCACCTACCAGCTGATCCCGAAAACCACCGCGGACGGCATCCCGATGCACACGATGGGCTATGGCCGGACGTCGGCGGCCAACGGTGAGGTGTTCAGCCACACGTTCAACTACCCCGCCAACTACTGGAACGGCGCGTCGGGTGCGATCAACTACCTGTTGGAGACCAACGACGGGGATCTGAACGGCAAGAAGATCGCGCTGGTCTATCACAACTCCGCCTACGGCAAGGAGCCTATCCGCACGCTCGAAGAGCTGGCGAAAAAGCACGGCTTCGAGCTGAGCCTGGTGCCCGTGGATCACCCCGGTCAGGAGCAGAAATCGCAGTGGCTGCAGATCCGCCGCGACCGCCCTGACAACGTGATCATGTACGGCTGGGGCGTGATGAACCAGGTGGCCGTTCAGGAAGCCGCCAACATCCGCTTCCCGATGGAGAACTTCATCGGCATCTGGTGGTCCGGCTCCGAGAACGACGTGCTGGCGGCGGGTGCTGCGGCAAACGGCTACAAGGCGCTGACGTTCCACGGTGTGGGCAGCGATTTCCCGGTATTCGACGACATCCAGACGCATGTGGTCGACAAGGGTCTGGCCGCCGGTGCAGGCGATCAGATCGGCACGGTTCTGTATAACCGCGGCCTCTATGCGGCGATGCTGGCGGCGGAAGCGACCAAGACCGCGCAGGAGATCCACGGTGTTGCAGACATCACGCCCGCGATGATGCGGGACGGGATGGAAGCGCTGGAGATCACGGAAGCCAAGATGGCGGCGCTTGGCCTGCCGAACTTTGGCCCCGAGTTCAACGTCTCGTGCGAAAACCACGGCGGCACCGGCCTTGTGGGGATGACCCAGTGGGATGCCGAAGCCAAGGAGTGGAGCCTGATTTCGGATTTCGCGCCGACGGATATGGACGTGATCGGGCCGCTGATCGAGGAAGACAGCACCGCCTACGCGAGCGAAAACAACATAGAGGTCGGCTGCAAGTAAGCCGCTTTACCGCCGGCCGCAGCGCGCGTTGCGGCCGGCACGCTACAGGTATTTGAGAAAGGGTGCAGGGGATATGTTGGACGATGCAACGCCCGTCGATGTGCAGGTTGAGAACCTTTTGGAGGTCAACAACATCGAGGTGATCTATAACCACGTGATCCTTGTGCTCAAGGGCGTGAGCCTGAACGTGCCCAAAGGCGGCATCACCGCGCTGTTGGGCGGGAATGGGGCCGGCAAGACCACGACGCTGAAGGCGATTTCGGGGTTGTTGGCCAGTGAGCGGGGCGAGGTCACCAAAGGGTCGATCAAATACCGCGGCGGCGCGATCCACCACGCCGATCCGGCCGAGACGGTGAAGGCCGGTGTCGTGCAGGTGATGGAGGGGCGTCATTGCTTTGAGCATCTGACCGTCGAGGAGAACCTGTTGACCGGGGCCTATACGCGCTCGGACGGGTCTGCCGCGATCGCGCGCGATCTGGAGATGGTGTATGAATATTTTCCGCGCTTGCGCGAGAGGCGCAAAAGCCAGGCGGGCTATACCTCGGGTGGGGAGCAGCAGATGTGCGCCGTGGGGCGCGCGCTGATGAGCAGGCCAGAGACGATCCTGCTGGATGAGCCATCGATGGGCTTGGCTCCGCAGCTGGTCGAGCAGATTTTCGAGATCGTCAAGACGATCAACGAGAAGGAGGGCGTGACCTTTCTTTTGGCCGAGCAGAACACCAACGTGGCGCTGCGGTTTGCGCATTACGGCTATATTCTGGAATCGGGCCGTGTGGTGATGGACGGGCCTGCGAAGGATCTGCGCGAGAACCAGGACGTCAAAGAATTCTATCTGGGCATGTCCGACGAGGGGCGCAAATCGTTCCGCGACGTGCGCAGTTACCGGCGGCGCAAGCGCTGGCTGAGCTGAGCTGTCCTTAACCTCCAAACAAACGGGCCTTGCAATGACTTATTTCGATGCCGCGGAGACGCGCACGGCGGACCAACGGGCCGCGGATATTGCCTTGCTGCTGCCCGCGCAGATCGCGCGGGCGCAGGCGTTGGCGGGCTATGCCGCATTGCTGGGCGGGGTGGATGCGGGTAGCGTGACGGATCGCGCGGCCTTGGCGGCACTGCCGGTGCTGCGCAAGTCGGAGCTGGGGGCGGCGCAGCGGGCGCAGGCGCCCTTTGGCGGGTTCACCACCAAGCCGGCATCGGCGTTCAGCCATGTGTTTCAATCGCCCGGCCCGATCTATGAGCCGTCGAGCAATGATCCCGATTGGTGGCGCATGGGGCGGTTTCTGCACGCCTGTGGCATCGGTGCGGGGGACATCGTGCACAACTGCTTTGGCTATCATCTGACGCCTGCGGGCATGATCTTCGAGAGCGGTGCGCGGGCCGTGGGGGCCGCTGTGCTGCCTGCGGGCACGGGGCAGACGGAGCTTCAGGTCACGGCGGCACGCGACATTGGCACCACGGCCTATGCGGGTACGCCGGATTATCTGAAGGTGATTCTGGAAAAGGCCGATGAGATGGGCGTGACGCTTGCCATCACCCGCGCTGCGGTGGGGGGCGGTGCGCTGTTTCCGAGCCTGCGTGCGTGGTACGCGGAGCGCGGCATCACCTGCCTGCAAAGCTATGCGACCGCCGATCTGGGCAACATCGCCTACGAGTCGCCCGCCGCCGAAGGAATGATCGTGGATGAGGGCGTGATCGTTGAGATCGTCACGCCCGGCACTGGCGATCCGGTGGCTGAGGGGGAGGTGGGCGAGGTCGTGGTGACCACGCTGAACCCGGATTATCCGCTGATCCGTTTTGCGACCGGAGATCTGAGCGCGGTGATGCCGGGGGAAAGCCCGTGCGGGCGGACCAACATGCGCATCAAGGGCTGGATGGGGCGTGCCGATCAGACGACCAAGATCAAGGGTATGTTCGTGCGGCCCGAGCAGGTTGCGGCGCTGGTGGCCGCGCATGAGGCGATTGAGCGCGCCCGCGTCGTCGCCTCCCGCAGCGGGGAGCAGGACGTCATGACGGTGCAGATCGAGAGTGGCGCGGGCGATGCGGAGGCGTTTGGCGCCCTGGTGCAGGCGCATCTGAAGCTGAAGGGCGCGGTCGAGGTTGTCGCCCCCGGTAGCCTGCCGCGCGACGGATTGGTGATCGAGGATCAACGCACCTACGACTGAGGGGAGGGCGCGCCGGGACGCGCCCCCCGTTTTCAAGGCTCAGCTGTCGCCGATCTTGTCCTGGGTCTTTGTCTCGAAATCGCTCGCGTCGTGGCGTTCGTGCAGCTGCATGGATGGCTCGCCGAAGGGGCGGTTGACCATGCGGCCGCGGGTCACGGCGGGGCGGGCGTCGATCTTCTCCGCCCAGGCCTTTACCGCGGTGTAGCTATCCACATCGAGGAATTCGGCGGCCTCATAGAGACGGCCCAGCACCAGCTGCCCGTACCACGCCCAGATGGCCATATCGGCGATGGAATACTCGCCCGCGAACCAGTCGTTCTCGCTCAGGTGGCGTTCCATCACGTCGAGCTGGCGCTTGGTCTCCATCGCGAAGCGGTTGATGGGGTATTCGAATTTCTCGGGCGCGTAGGCGTAGAAATGGCCAAAGCCGCCTCCAAGATAGGGCGCGGAGCCCATTTGCCAGAAGAGCCAGCTCATCATCTCGGTGCGCTGTGCGGGATCCTTGGGGATGAAGGCGCCGAATTTCTCGGCCAGATGCAGCAGGATTGAGCCGGATTCGAACACCCGTTGGGGGCTGTCGCCGGAGTGGTCCATCAGCGCGGGGATTTTCGAGTTGGGGTTCGCCTCGACAAAGCCCGAGGAAAACTGATCGCCCTCGCCGATGTTGATGAGCCAGGCGTCGTATTCGGCGCCCGCGTGGCCTGCGGCCAAAAGCTCTTCGAGCAGGATCGTGACCTTGACGCCGTTGGGTGTGGCCAGGGAGTAGAGTTGCAGGGGGTGTTTGCCGACCGGCAGATCCTTGTCGTGGGTCGGGCCCGCGATAGGGCGGTTGATGGAGGCGAATTTACCGCCGCTTTCGGCGTCCCATGTCCAGACTTTGGGGGGAGTGTATTCGGCCATGCGTGCGGCTCCTTTTCATATTACGTTCTTTGGCAGGTATGATGCGGCAACGCGCAGACAAGGGCCAGTGGCCTCACGCGGACGTGTGAAGGGGATGGGATGCGAATTTTGCTGGGCCTTATGCTGGTGATTTGGGCGCAAGTGGCGGTGGCGCAAACACCGGCGCACGGGTTGATGTGGCGCGACAGCCCGCTGCCGGCGGTCTTTCCGTTGCAGGTGAAATCTGCGCCGGGCACGCGGTACTATCTAAGCCTGACAGAGCAGGGGAGCACGCGCCCGGCGCTCGCGGCATTCATCGAGGGCGGGCGGTTCTTTCGGGTGCTGGTGCCGCCGGGCACCTATGCCGTCGCGCTTTACCGGGGCAGTGAGTGGCGCGGCGAGCGGGCGCTGTTTGGACCCAAGACAGTGCGCATCGAGGTGCCGCCGCTTACCTTCGCGACCAAGGGGCTGCGCGTGAAATCGGGGCACCTGCTGGATCTGACGGCGCTGGATACGCTGGCACAGGCGGGGCCGCTTGCGTTTTGCCAAACGCTTGCGCTGGTGGAGGAGCCCGCGCCGCCCCGCCTGCGGGATTGGGAGAGGCCAGTGCCACCGGCACGGGTGCGGGTCCGTCAGCGGTTGTGCTAGGTAGGATACGCAGAACGGCCGCGCTGGGGTGCAGCGCGGCCGTTTTGGCAAATCGTGGAAGGGTTCAACCCTGCCGGGCTTTGAACCGCTTTTGCGTCTTGTTGATCACATAGACGCGGCCCTTGCGGCGCACAACGCGGCAGTCACGGTGCCGGTTCTTGAGCGAGCGGAGCGAGTTGCGAACTTTCATCAGTTCTCTCCTTGTTCATGGCGCGAACCAGCGCCGGGTTTCGGGCAGACCGTGGGGCGCGATGCCCCTTGGCCGGTGAATGTCGTGGTGGGCGATACTGGGATCGAACCAGTGACCCCTTCGATGTCAACGAAGTGCTCTACCGCTGAGCTAATCACCCACTACGATGCGCCAAACCGATGCCCCAAACGAAAATGGGGCGCGATCCCGCGCGCCGTAGAAGGGGCTATAAAAGGTTGCGCTAGGGGGATCAAGGGCTTTTGGCTTTGTTTGATTGTGCGCTATGTCAAAAGCACAGCTGGGGAAGTTTTGCATGCCTGCCAACGCCTATGATGTCGTTTTGCCCGCCCGCCCGCATTCCTGTGTGGTGTTTGCCTCGCCGCACTCCGGGCGCGACTATAGTTGGTCGTTTCTGCGCAAAACCGTGCTGAATGAACACGCGATCCGGTCGTCAGAGGACGCTTTTGTGGATCAGCTGTTCGACTGCGCGCCGGAATTTGGCGCAGCGTTCTTGATGGCGGGTGCGCCGCGCGCCTTTGTCGACCTCAACCGCGCCCCGGATGAGCTGGACCCTGCGTTGATCGAAGGGGTGCGGCGCGTGGGGCATAACCAGCGGATTGCCTCGGGGCTGGGGGTGATTCCCCGCGTGGTGGCCAACGGGCGCGCGATCTATCGCGGCAAGATGTCGATGGCCGAGGCGCGCGCGCGAATCGATGGGTTCTGGACGCCCTATCACAAACGCCTGCAGGAGCTGCTGGATGCCGCGCGCACCCGCCACGGGCAGGCGGTATTGGTGGATTGTCATTCGATGCCGCATGAGGCGATGGACGGGATCGCGCGCACCGGCGTGCGCCGCCCCGATATCGTGCTGGGCGACCGCTATGGTGCGGCGGCCTCGGGGGAGGTGGTGGACCGAATCGAGGCGGCCTTTGCCGAGGCGGGGTTCGCGGTGACCCGCAACACGCCCTTTGCGGGCGCCTATATCACGCAGGCCTACGGCAAGCCCCGGCAGGGGCAGCATGCGGTGCAGGTCGAGATTGACCGCTCGCTGTATATGAACGAACGGCTGATCCGGCCCAACGGGAATTTCGAGACGATGCGCGCTACGCTGCGCCGGGTGATCGAAGAGGTGGCGCAGATCGGGCAGGGGCAGGTGCCGCTGGCCGCTGAGTAGCGCCTAGCGCAACGCGCGGCCCTTCACGATGGCGCGGGCGCCAAACCGGTCGCGAATGGCGTCGGTGGCGCGTTCCGCCTGGCTGCGTTTGCCCGCCATGGGGTCGAGCAGATCGCCCAGCTGGTCCGCCTGTGCCGCCTCGCTGAGATCCGAGATGCCGCAGCCCAGCAGCCGGTAGGGGCCGGGATCGCCCAGCTGGTCGTAAAGGCTGCGCGCGGTGCGGTAGATGCGATCGGCCAGCTGCGTGGGATCGGTGAGCGACACGCGCCGGGTGATGAGCGTGTGATTGGCGCGCTTGAGTTTGAGCGTGACGACGCGGCCCGCAAGCCCCTTTGCCTTGGCGCGGTCGGCGACCTTTTCGGCCATGCGCCAGATGTGCCCGTCCAGCAGATCGGGGTCCGAGGTATCCTCGCCAAAGGTTGTCTCGTTCGAGATGGATTTCATCGGGGCGTGGGCGGAAACGCGGCGGCGGTCCTCACCGCGCGCCAGATGCCACAGCCGTTCGCCCATGCCGCCGAAACGCGCGACCAGATCGGTCTTTTCCCAGCGCAACAGGTCCGAGAACGTGCGGATCCCCGCTTTGTCGAGCGAGGCCTGACCGGCCGCCCCCACGCCCCAGATCATGCGCACGGGTTTGTCGCGCAGGAACGCGCCCGTTTCGGCGCGGCCGATCACCGAAAACCCGTGGGGCTTGTCGAGATCGGAGGCGACTTTGGCCAGAAATTTGTTGTGGCTGAGCCCGATGGAGCCGGTCAGGCCCAGCTCGGTCTTCATCCGGCGCACCAGGCGGGCGAGCATCACGGCGGGTGGCGCGCCGTGCAGGCGGGCGGTGCCGGTCATGTCGAGGAACGCCTCATCGAGGGAGAGCGGCTCGATCGCGGGGGTGAGATCCTCCATCATGGCGCGGATGGCGCGGGAGGCTTCGACGTAGACCTCCATGCGGGGTTTGATGACGACCGCCTCGGGGCAGAGTTTGAGCGCCTGAAACATCGGCATCGCGGATTTCACACCACGGATGCGCGCGACGTAGCAGGCGGTCGATACGACGCCGCGCCGCCCCCCGCCGATGATGACGGGCTTCCCCTCGAGCGTGGGATCGTCGCGTTTTTCGACAGAGGCGTAGAAGGCATCGCAGTCCATATGCGCGATGCTGAGATCCCACAGCTCCTCGTGGCGCGTCACGCGGGGCGACGCGCAGGCGGGGCAGCGTCCGGCACGATCGAATTGGGTCAGGCAGTCACGGCACAGGGCGGGCATGTCGGGCGCGTTGCGGTTGTTGCGGGGATGACCGATGATACCGTGCGAAAGGACCAAGGGCCATGGCAAACGCGCATCTGTTCAATGGGGCGAAACTGGCGCTGTATATGGGGACGCGGCTGGCGGTGATCCTGCGCGATGACACGCCGGGGCTGGCGTTTCGGAATTGCTGGGATCTGCCGGGCGGCGGGCGCGAGGGGCGCGAAACGCCGCTGGCCTGCGCGCTGCGCGAATGTCGTGAAGAGCTGGGATTGCGAGTGCCCGCACGGGCGATTGTCTGGCAGCGGTGCTATCCGGCACAGGACGGTGCGCGGTGGTTCTTTGTGGCGCGGATGCCCAGAGGTATGGCGCACAAAATTCGCCTTGGAGAGGAAGGTCAGCGGTTCATGCTTATGTCGGAAGACATATTTCTGCGTCACCCCGACGCGATCCCCGCATTCCGCGGGAGGGTTGCGGCCTACCGTAGATGGCGAAAATCGAGGGGCTGAAGCGAAAAGCCCCCCGCTGCGCATAGCGGGGGGAGTTGACGAACATCAGGAAGAACCAGTTCGTCGGGGAGTATCACCATAGGTTGTATAACATAGAATGGGTGCGCTCCCCAGTCTGGGTTTCCTTACCAAAGGATCAAAATAGGGGCGTGTGACTTTATTGGCGCAATTTCAAGTTGCGCTATCAAGTTCTTTGAGAATTGCCGCAGCCGCCGCCGACGGATCAGGCGCGCCGTGGATCGGACGGCCGACGACGATATGATCGGCCCCGTTTTCAATGGCTTGCGCCGGTGTTGCGACGCGTTTCTGATCGCCAAGCGCGGCACCGGCGGGGCGTACTCCGGGTGTCACGATCAAGCGCTTATCAGCCTCAGGTTGAGTGCGTATTTTTTGGGCTTCCTGCGGAGAGGCAATGACACCGTCGGCGCCGGCCTCGAATGCGCGCAGGGCGCGGGTGGTGACGAGGTCCGGGATATCGCCGGGAATGATAAGGCCCGCATCCAGGTCGGCGCGGTCCAGCGAGGTGAGGATCGTCACCGCGAGGATTTTCAGATCGGTGCCCGCCGCCCCTTCCTTGGCCGCGCGGACAACGTGGGGATCGCCGTGCACCGTGAGGAAATCGAGATCGAATTGCGCCAGCCCGCGCACGGCGGCCTCTACCGTGGCGCCGATGTCGAAAAGCTTCATATCGAGAAAGATGCGTTTGCCGTGTTCTTGTTTCAGCTCGTTCGCCAATGCGAGGCCGCCACCGGTCAGCATCCCCAAACCGATCTTGTAGAAGGAAACGGCGGGGCCGATGCGCTGCACCATCTCAAGCCCGGCGACGGCGTGGGGCACATCGAGGGCGACGATCAGGCGGTCGGATTTTGGCGGTGTCATGGGCTGCTCCGTTTCAGACAAACGGGTGCAGCCATAGGGGATGGTTGACGCCCTGTCCATGGTCGAAAAAAAAAGCCCGGTCACGCACGAGGGCGGACCGGGTTCGAGTTTCAGAGACAGTGCAGGCAGGCAGACGTCTCTGACATTGCGGGGCGATCTGATCGTACGGGGACAGAAATGTACGATCGATACAGAGCCCGGCGCAAACTGAATAGGGGGACCTCAGGCGGCGTGCCGGTCGGGCGAGAGGCCAAGCTGCGCCAGCCATGTGCGCGGATCGAACCGCGCGCGTCCGGCACGCTGCTGTGGCGCTGTGTGCGCACGCATCTGGCTGCGCAGACCAGTTCCTTTGGCGTCACGCCGCAACGCTTGCCGACGCAGACCATCGGCGGCCTGTTCAAAACTCATGTTGATCGGCGCATCGATGGCGCATGCGTAAGACCGCTGACCGGCCCCGTCGTTGATATGGGCCCGTGCCTCGAAACACTGGGTGCCCGCGTTATATGTGACGTCCGAAAGGGTAACCGTTGCCGTATTCATAACTACTAACCTCTTTGCAACGCATCGTTTTCTCTGTGCGCTTGCTTCTTGTGTGATTATCTGACCACTTTTTTCGAAAATTAAACGGTTAAGAGCGGAAAAAGGTTCCCCATAGGCATAATTTATGAAGCTGGAGTGAATTAATGTTTATTAACAAATGGTTAATATAGGTCATTTTCCGCCTATGCGCTTTGGTGATTCGCTTGCAGGTTAATTCGACGAATCTTAACGCCTCCTTGCGATTGCACCGTTGACCTGTCCAATAGGTGGCAAATCACCCTTGAACCGGGCGGGAACGCTCCCCAAATCACTGGCGTAGGTTCACAAAGACGCATGCCGCAAAGCGGGTGCAAGCAGTGAACGCTTAACGAAAAGGAGAGAACGATGGACTTGAACAAGTTCACCGAGCGGTCCCGTGGGTTCGTGCAGGCGGCCCAGACCATTGCGACCCGGGAAAGTCATCAGCGGCTGGTTCCCGAACACCTGCTCAAGGCATTGATGGATGATGAGGAAGGTCTGGCGAGCAATCTGATCGCCGCCTCCGGCGCGGACGCGGTTGCGGTCAAGCAGGCCGTGGATGTGGCGCTCGCCAAACAGCCCAAGGTATCGGGCGAGGGCGCGCAGAGCTATCTGGATGGCGCCACCACGCGCGTTCTGGCCGAGGCCGAGGCGCTGGCCAAGAAGGCGGGCGACAGCTTTGTGCCGGTCGAGCGGGTGCTGATGGCGCTTGCCATGGTGAAATCCGGGGCCAAGACGGCGTTGGAGGCCGGGCGCGTCACCGCACAGGGGCTCAATTCCGCGATCAACGATCTGCGCAAGGGGCGCACGGCGGATAGTGCCAGCGCCGAAGACGGCTACGACGCGCTCAAGAAATACGCGCAGGATCTGACGGCGCGCGCCGAAGAGGGCAAGATTGACCCGATCATCGGTCGCGACGAGGAAATCCGACGTGCGATGCAGGTGCTGAGCCGTCGGACCAAGAATAACCCGGTGCTGATCGGGGAGCCCGGCGTGGGTAAGACCGCGATTGCCGAAGGCATGGCGCTGCGCATCATCAACGGCGATGTGCCCGAAAGCCTGCGTGGCAAGCGTTTGCTGGCGCTCGACATGGGGGCGCTGATCGCGGGCGCGAAGTATCGCGGCGAGTTCGAAGAACGGCTCAAGGCCGTGCTGACCGAGGTAACGCAGGCCGCAGGCGACGTGGTGCTGTTCATCGACGAGATGCACACGCTGGTCGGCGCCGGGAAGGCGGACGGCGCGATGGATGCGGCCAACCTCATCAAACCGGCGCTCGCGCGTGGGGAGCTGCACTGCATCGGGGCAACCACGCTGGATGAATACCGCAAGTACGTCGAAAAGGACGCGGCCCTTGCCCGGCGGTTCCAGCCCGTGATGGTGTTGGAGCCGACGGTGGAGGATACCGTCAGCATCCTGCGCGGCATCAAGGAGAAGTACGAGCTGCACCACGGGGTGCGGATTTCGGACAACGCTTTGGTCGCGGCGGCGACGTTGAGCCACCGCTATATCACCGACCGGTTCCTGCCCGACAAGGCGATTGATCTGGTGGATGAGGCGGCGAGCCGTCTGCGTATGGAGGTCGACAGCAAGCCCGAAGAGCTGGACGCGCTGGATCGCCAGATTCTGCAGTTGCAGATCGAAGAGCAGGCGCTGACGCTGGAAGAGGATCAAGCCTCGAAAGACCGGCTGGCGACGTTGCAAAAGGATCTGGCCGAGTTGTCGGAGCGCAGCGCGGGGATGACCGCCGCCTGGCAGGCGGAGCGCGACAAGCTGAGCGCGGCGCGCGACATCAAGGAAAAGCTGGACCGCGCGCGGGCCGATCTGGATATCGCCAAGCGCGGCGGTGATCTGGGCCGTGCGGGGGAGCTGTCCTACGGCGTGATCCCGCAGCTGGAGCGTGAGCTGGAAGAGGCGGAAAAGCGTGAGGACAGCGTGATGGTCGAAGAGGCCGTGCGCAGCGATCAGATCGCGCAGGTGGTCGAGCGGTGGACCGGCATCCCGGCGGGCAGAATGCTTGAAGGGGAGCGGGACAAGCTGTTGCGCATGGAAGACGCCCTGCACGGGCGTGTGATCGGTCAGGATCAGGCGGTGCGCGCGGTGGCCAATGCGGTGCGCCGGTCGCGTGCGGGTCTCAATGACGAGGACCGCCCGCTGGGTAGTTTCCTGTTCCTTGGCCCCACTGGTGTGGGCAAGACCGAGCTGACCAAGGCCGTGGCGAATTTCATGTTCGACGACGATTCCGCGATGGTGCGGATCGACATGTCGGAGTTCATGGAAAAGCACGCGGTGGCGCGTCTGATCGGGGCGCCTCCGGGCTATGTCGGCTATGACGAGGGCGGGGTGCTGACCGAAGCGGTACGGCGCCGTCCCTATCAGGTCGTGCTGTTCGATGAGGTCGAAAAGGCGCACCCGGATGTCTTCAACGTGCTGTTGCAGGTGCTCGATGACGGGGTGCTGACCGACGGTCAGGGCCGCACGGTCGATTTCAAGCAGACGCTGATCGTGCTGACCAGCAACCTCGGCGCGCAGGCGTTGAGCCAGCTGCCCGAGGCCGGCGACATGGCCGGGGCCAAGCGCGACGTGATGGATGCGGTGCGGGCGCATTTCCGCCCCGAGTTCCTGAACCGTCTGGACGAGACGATCATCTTTGACCGGCTCAACCGCGAGAACATGGACGGGATCGTGGATATCCAGATGGCGCGGCTGTTGAAACGGCTCGCGGCGCGCAAGATCACGCTGGATCTGGACGAGGGCGCCCGCAAGTGGCTCGCCGACGAAGGGTATGACCCGGTGTTCGGGGCGCGTCCGCTGAAACGGGTGATCCAGTCGGCGTTGCAGAACCCGCTGGCAGAAATGCTGCTGGCCGGTGATGTGGCCGACGGTGATACGATCCCGGTGAGCGCCGGGGCGGATGGGCTGATTATCGGGGACCGTGTGTCGCCGAGCAATCGGCCCAAGCCCGAGGATGCCACCGTACATTAAAGAAAAGGGCGCGCCGGTGTGGCGCGCCCTTTTTCGTTTGATGACAAGAAAACGCCCGCAGACCGTGAGGCCTGCGGGCGAAACCGTTTGAAACGGTCAACCGGATTTAGCTGCCGGGCATGATGACCGCGTCGATGACGTGGATCACACCGTTGGTGGCTTCGATGTCGGCTGTGGTGACGTTGGCGTTGTCGACCATGACGCCGTTGTCGAGGTCGATCATCACGGTATCACCGTTGACGGTGGCCGCTTCCATATCGTCCTGCAGATCGGTGGACATCACTTTGCCCGCGATCACGTGGTAGGTCAGGATGGAGGCCAACTGCTCCTTGTTTTCTGGCTTGAGCAGATCCTCGACAGTGCCTTCGGGCAGTGCTGCAAATGCGGCATCGGTGGGGGCGAAGACGGTGAACGGGCCGTCGCCTTTCAGCGTTTCGACCAGACCGGCGGCTTCGGCTGCGGCGAGCAGGGTGGAGAAGTCACCGGCTGCGGCTGCTGTGTCGACGACGTCTTTCGCGTGGCCTGCGGCGAAAGCGGATGTTGCCAGTGCGGCGGAGGCTGTCAGTGCGAGTGCTGTTTTACGGAACATGGAAATCTCCTGATTGGTTGCCTGCGTTGTGCAGTGTGAAAGGGATACGCGGCAGAGGCGCTTTGGTTCACATGGATCGGAAAATAATCTTTCTTGATCTTTGTCTTAGACGATCTATGCGGTGAATCGCGGGCGAATTTCCGCAGGCTTTTGGCGCGATTGTGCGGAACCCCGCCCAAGGCCGCGCGGCGCGGCAATCGGACCCTTGAAAGGGTGCGGTCGTGGCCCAAGCCGCTGTGTCACAGGGCTGACATTTCCGTGTGAACGGCGAAACCTTCGCGCATTTTGCTTTGTTATGTGGGGGCAGCACCCTAGCTGTAGCCCAACACTACAAGGAGACGCACACGATGGCCTATCGCTGGAAAAATACGTTGAAAGATCACCACGTCACCGACGAGGCGTTTTTTCTGAACCGGCGGCAGATCATGGGCGGCGCTTTGGCCGGGCTCGGCCTTGCGTCGATCGCCGGGGAGGCGCGCGCGCAGGAGGCGTTGGAGCCCAACAGCTACGAGGACATCACACAGTACAATAACTACTATGAGTTCGGCACGGGCAAAGGCGATCCGGCCCGCAATGCGCATACGCTGACGACAGAGCCCTGGACGGTCAAGATCGACGGGATGGTCGACAGGCCCGGCGCCTACGGCTTTGACGACATCATGAAGGCGATGACGGTTGAGGAACGTCTGTACCGCTTCCGCTGTGTTGAGGCGTGGTCGATGGTGATCCCGTGGAACGGATTTGAGCTGGCGGATCTGCTGGACATGGCGGGCGTGCAATCTTCGGCGAAATACGTGGCCTTCGAGACCGCGCTGCGCCCCGACGAGATGCCCGGCGTGCGCTTTCCGGTGCTGGACTGGCCCTATGTGGAGGGGCTGCGCCTGGACGAGGCGGTGCATCCGCTGACGATCATGGCGACGGGGATCTATGGCAAGGACATCCCGAACCAGAACGGTGCGCCGCTGCGTCTGGTGGTGCCATGGAAATACGGGTTCAAATCGATCAAATCCGTGGTTCGGATCACCCTGACGGACAAGGAGCCGCCGACGAGCTGGAACAAGGCGAACGCGCGCGAGTACGGGTTTTATAGTAACGTGAACCCGGAAGTGGATCACCCCCGCTGGTCACAGGCGACCGAGCGTCCGGTGGGCGGGGGGCTTTTTGCGGGCCGGATCCCGACGCTGATGTTCAACGGCTACGAGGAAGACGTGGCCGAGCTTTACGCGGGGATGGACCTGACAGCGAACTTCTGAACGACAGGGGAGGTGGCGGTATCGGAATTTTTCGAAAATTCCGGTGCGTTTTCTTTGAAAGAAAACGGTCCCCGCCGCGAGGGAGAGTGCGATGACGCGTGTGATTGACGCCATCAACCGAGGCGCACGACGTGTGCCAACTTGGGTTGTCTATATACTCTATATGCTGCCGGTGCCGTATCTCCTGTATCTGGCGCAGACTGGCGGCCTGGGACGCGAACCCATCAAGGCGCTGGAGCATGAGCTGGGGGAGATCGCCCTGCAGCTGCTGATCATCGGTCTGTGCGTTACCCCTCTGCGCCGCTTTACCGGGCTGAACCTGCTGAAATTCCGG
>NZ_CP073581.1:60000-180000 GCF_018200035.1 Sulfitobacter albidus
CCTGGAAATAGCTCCATCATAAGATCGTACCCTAAACCGACACAGGTGGACTGGTAGAGAATACCAAGGCGCTTGAGAGAACGATGTTGAAGGAACTCGGCAAAATACCTCCGTAAGTTCGCGAGAAGGAGGCCCGGTTCCTAGGCAACTAGGGGCTGGGGGCACAAACCAGGGGGTGGCGACTGTTTATTAAAAACACAGGGCTCTGCGAAGTCGCAAGACGACGTATAGGGTCTGACGCCTGCCCGGTGCCTGAAGGTTAAAAGGAGAGGTGAGAGCCTTGAATTGAAGCCCAGGTAAACGGCGGCCGTAACTATAACGGTCCTAAGGTAGCGAAATTCCTTGTCGGGTAAGTTCCGACCTGCACGAATGGCGTAACGACTTCCCCGCTGTCTCCAACATCGACTCAGCGAAATTGAATTACCTGTCAAGATGCAGGTTACCCGCGGTTAGACGGAAAGACCCCGTGCACCTTTACTACAACTTCACACTGGCATTAGGCCGAACATGTGCAGGATAGGTGGTGGGCTTTGAAGCAGGGACGCCAGTCCCTGTGGAGCCTCCCTTGAGATACCACCCTTGTTCTGCTTGATGTCTAACCGCGGTCCGTTATCCGGATCCGGGACCCTGTGTGGTGGGTAGTTTGACTGGGGCGGTCGCCTCCTAAATCGTAACGGAGGCGCGCGAAGGTTGGCTCAGAGCGGTCGGAAATCGCTCGTTGAGTGCAATGGCAGAAGCCAGCCTGACTGCGAGACTGACAAGTCGAGCAGAGTCGAAAGACGGCCATAGTGATCCGGTGGTCCCGAGTGGAAGGGCCATCGCTCAACGGATAAAAGGTACGCCGGGGATAACAGGCTGATACTGCCCAAGAGTCCATATCGACGGCAGTGTTTGGCACCTCGATGTCGGCTCATCTCATCCTGGGGCTGGAGCAGGTCCCAAGGGTACGGCTGTTCGCCGTTTAAAGAGGTACGTGAGCTGGGTTTAGAACGTCGTGAGACAGTTCGGTCCCTATCTTCCGTGGGTGTAGGATACTTGAGAGGAGTTGCCCCTAGTACGAGAGGACCGGGGTGAACGATCCACTGGTGGACCTGTTGTTGCGCCAGCAGCAGTGCAGGGTAGCTATGATCGGAAAGGATAACCGCTGAAGGCATCTAAGCGGGAAGCCCCCCTCAAAACAAGGTATCCCTGAGAGCCGAGGTAGACCACCTCGTCGATAGGCCAGAGATGTAAGCACAGTAATGTGTTCAGTTGACTGGTACTAATGGCTCGATAGGCTTGATTTGATCCAGTAACAGAGAGACTTGTCTCCCTGTCACGCATCAAAAGCATACACACACAATTAGCCGTACTCGGCTTGGACAACACACGCTGTTTGAAACCCCAAAACAGGGACCTCAAACAGCACATGGGGGATTTTATTTGGTTTGGTGATCATAGCGTAAGCAAAACACCCGGTCCCATCCCGAACCCGGCAGTTAAGTGCTACTGCGCCAATGGTACTGCGTCTTAAGACGTGGGAGAGTAGGTCATCGCCAAACCTAATAAGATCCCACAGTATCTCTCTATACGATAACATCAGCTCAAACACTGAAGCCCAACGGGCTGTGATTGGGACGGTTCTTCGGGCCGTCGAAAGCCGGAAGGTTTCGCATTCGCCTGACTCTGAGTTGGACCTGAAGCGTTCTGCCCGACATACTTGCGCAACGTGAACCGCATCAGGAAACAGCCACTTGCAAAAACCCGCAATGGTCGCCTCGACCCCGTCCCATGACTCCCAAGTGTCGCAATTCCAGGTGTTCGGAGAGCGGCGTTCGGGGACGAATTTCACCCGCCTTCTGATCGAGCGAAACTTTGCGCTTGAGCCTGTCTTCCACTACGGGTGGAAGCACGGCTTTCTGTCGGTCCCGGCGGTGGGATCTCACGTGCTCTTGGTTGGGGTCGCTCGCAATCCGATTGACTGGCTCATCAGCATGCACGCGACCCCCTTTGCGGTTGTGCCTCGGCTGAAAGACCTGAGCTTTTCCGACTTTATCCGTGCGGAATGGGACAGTATTGCGCGCCCCGGCGGACAGGGATGGCGGGCGGCCGGCTTTCGCCAGGACATGAAGCTGCGCAATGAGGTTCTGCAGTTCGACCGCCACCCGATCGAGGGACGGGCGTTTCGGAATATTTTGGAACTGCGCCAGGTGAAACTCCGCGCGCTTTTGGGGCTGACGCGGCGGGTCAGCCATGCGGCGGTGGTGCGACACGAGGATTTGCGCGACCAGCCCGATGAGATGCTGCCGCTGTTGCGGGATCATTTTGCACTACCGGCCGTGCTGACGTGGCACAGGATTGACGACTATGTCGGCAACAAGAGCAATCCGAAGACGCTGACGGCTGCCGATATCTCGCCGGAGGACCGCACATTTATCCTCGACGGGCTTGATCTCGATCTGGAGGCGCAGTTTGGCTACGGCCTCAATTTTGATGTGAGCCCGCGCGCATGAATCCCAGAGTTTCCTTAAATGTGCCAGAGTCTTCCTGTAGCGCAGGGACAAAGGAGCGCCCATGAAGATCTGTGCAATGACGATGGTCTACCGGGACTACTGGGCACTGGCGCAGTGGTACCGGCATTACGGCGGCCACCTTGGGCCGCGCAACCTTTATGTCATTGCCCACGGCCACGACCCGAGAATTGCCGAGATCTGCCCTGAGGCCAGTATCATCACCATCCCCCGCGATGAGTTGAAACACTTTGATCGTGTGCGCTTGCGGTTGATGAACGATATCCAATCGGGCCTTGGCAACGTGTATGACTGGGTGATCCAGACGGACACGGACGAGTTGGTGTGTCTCAACCCGGACCAGCACGCCTCATTCGCGGATCTTTTTGCAACGGCTGAGGCGCCGGTGCTGTTCGGTCTTGGCCTGAACCTGGCGGAGGCAAAGGACGATCCGGAGATGCCGGAGGGGGCGAATGTTTTTTCATACCGGAAAACGGCGTGTGTGACGGGCAATTACTCCAAGGCGTGGGCGGTATCAAACGGGATGGCGCTGCGCTGGCACGGCGTCTTTTGCGGTTATAAACGGGCGCATAAGTTTCCGTTCGTGATGCCGGACGGTGTCTTTTTCGTGCATCTCAAGCATGCCCATCGCGGTGCGCTGGAAGATGCCAATGAGGTGCGCCAATCCGTGGCCGAAACGGTTGGTGAGGAATGGAATGTGACGGGATGGGCCAAGGCGGATTTCAGGGCCAAGCGGTTCTTTCGCAAGCTCGCAAAGGCGGAGTATCTGGAATGGGATGCGGCCATCGCGCGTGGCTACGAGCAGATCCGCGGAAATCCCGTGCGTGATTCAGAGCGCGGCATCGTGAAGCCGCCGTTCATCAACTACGTCTGCCGCACGGATCTGCCTGAATGGTTCAGCCGCGCGTAGGCTCGCTGCTGCAATGGCTTGAGAAGGGCCGGACGAGGCGCTATCACCGGTTTGTGGTCCCGTAGCTCAACCGGATAGAGCACCTGACTTCTAATCAGGGGGTTGAGGGTTCGAGTCCTTCCGGGATCGCCACTGTCTATTGAATTGCCGATGTCCTAGCCTCCAGTGCGGCGATCTGGTCGCGCATGGTGACAGCGCGCGCGAGGTCTTTGGCAAACAGATCGCGCAAACTGGCGTCGTCCGGTGCGCGCAGTACGGCAGATGGGTGCAGAGTGATGAGCACGGGCACGCCGTCTGGGCTCTGTTCGACCGTGCCGCGCCGTTGCATGAGCCGCATGCCATCGCCCGTGAGGCTATGTACAGCCGTGGCGCCCATGGCGATGATCAGCGCGGGGGAAACCTGCGCGATTTCCTGCATCAACCACGGACGGCAGGACGCGATTTCGCCCTTGTTGGGCGATTGGTGGATGCGGCGTTTGCCGCGCGGGGTGAATTTGAAGTGCTTGACCGCATTGGTGATGAAGACCGCGCGCCGGTCGAGCCCAACCTCGACCGCGACACTGTCAAAGAGCTGACCGGCAGGGCCGACAAACGGGCGCCCGGCGAGGTCTTCGCGGTCGCCGGGTTGCTCGCCCACGATCATCAGGGGCGCGTCGATTGGCCCTTCACCCGCCACGGCCTGTGTCGCCGCGCGACCCAGCGGGCAGCGGGTGCAGGCGTTCAGTGCGTCTTGCGGCCCGCGTTCGGGGAGGGTGTCGAGGATACGTTCCGCGCGCAGGGGGGCAGGCTGGGCGCTTCGGCGCGCATCTGCGCCACGCGGGCCTCGGCACCGGCGATCAGATCGGGGATCAGGGCCGCTTCGGGAAGGTTCTTCCAGTATTTCTTGGGCATCTCCGATTGCATGGCTTTGATCTTCAGCCGGGCAGGATTGAAGATGTTGGCGTAGTACGTTTTCCACAGTTCTTCGGTCTCGTCGCTGAGGTCGAGCCGCTCGCTGGCGATGGCCTCGAACGACATCCGCTCCCCTTCGAAACGCATTGTGACCTCGGGGGTGACGATGACCCAGTCCATGTCGCCGAAACGACGCTGGAAAAATCCCGCGATCAATTCTTCGATGCGGTGATCCGGCTCGAACCAGCTGAGAAACTGGCGGCGGTTGGCGCCCTGCGGGGTGACCTCGCGAAAGCGCACGAATGCTTTCATCTTGTGCATGTCGCGGCGGATATTCTTGGCCAGCTCTTCGGCGCGCTGCACATCCGGGTCGGCGCGATTGCCGAGCAGGCCGCGGGTCTGGGTGCAGCGGAGCAGCAGCCGGTAGGCGAGCGCATGGGCGCCGGGTGCGCGGCTGGCGCAAAGGAGTTTGGCAAGTGGGATGATGGATTTTGGCACGCTGATCTCTTGCGGCGCGGGCAAGGGCGCGCCTTGGGCGGCGAAGAGCCCCTCATCCTCGCCCTCCATCGCCCAAGTGACACTGTCGTCCGGCACGCCATTGCTGGCCAGCGCGCGCGCCGCTTCACGCCAGGCGTCGAACGTGCCAAGCCGGGGCAGGCGGGGCGCGTAGATCACAGGAGGCTCAGCTGTTCGGGGGGCGGGGCGAAACGCGCGCGCAGATTGGCGGCATCGGTCAGCCCACCGGGCGACCAGTCGCGGGTGACGATGAAGGGCTTGGCCTTGTTCACCAGCGCGCCGATGCGTTTGAGATCACCAAACCCCAGCGCGCCGGACCGCCGCGCGGACAGGATACGACCCACCGATTTGGTGCCAAAGCCCGGCACCCGCAGCAGCATGTCACGCCCGGCGCGGTTCACATCCACCGGAAAAGCCTGACGATTGGCCAAGGCCCAGCTGAGTTTCGGATCGATATCCAGATCCAGCATTCCGCCCGACGCGGCGCCCGCGATCTCATCCGCCTGATAGCCGTAGAACCGCAAGAGCCAATCGGCCTGATAAAGCCGGTGTTCACGTTGCAGCGGTGGTTTGATCAGCGGCAGCGCGGCGGTGCTGTCGGGGATCGGCGAAAACGCCGAATAATAGACCCGCTTGAGCTTGTAAGAGCTGTAGAGCCGCGTCGAGCTTTGCAGGATTGTGGCGTCATCGGCCCCGTCGGCGCCGACGATCAGCTGGGTGGATTGGCCTGCGGGCGCGAATTTGGCCGCGCGCCGCCCGGTATGTGTGCGTTCCCGCGCGGCCTGTTTGCGCAGCTCGACCTTGCCCATGGCGCGGCGAATCTCATTGGCGTTCTTTTCGGGCGCGTACGTCTCAATCCCGCGATCGGTGGGGAGTTCGATGTTCATCGACAGACGATCGGCGAGCAGCCCAGCCTCCTCGATCAGCTCGGGCGACGCGTCGGGAATCGTCTTGAGGTGGATGTAGCCGCGGAAGTTGTGGGTCTGGCGCAGCTCGCGGGCGATGCGCACCATGTCGGCCATGGTGTCATCGGGGCTCTTGATGATGCCGGAGGATAAAAACAGCCCCTCGATATAGTTGCGGCGATAGAATTCGGTCGTCAGATGCACGACTTCTTCGACGGAAAAGCGCGCGCGTTCGACGTTGGAGGAGACGCGGTTGATGCAATAGGCGCAATCGTAGATGCAGAAATTCGTCATCAGGATCTTGAGCAGCGAGATACAGCGCCCGTCGGGTGCGTAGGCGTGGCAGATGCCCGACCCTTCGGTACTGCCCAGCCCCTTCCCATCGGCAGAGCTGCGCCGCGTGGTGCCCGACGACGCGCAGGAGGCGTCGTATTTTGCTGCATCGCTCAGAAGCGCCAGCTTTTCCTGAAGAGTCAATTTTGCCATGGTGTTCTTATAATGTTCCACAGCGCACCCGGCAAGTGCGCAAAAGCTGCGACATTTTTTCCGGTGCGGGGGGAACGTCCATGTCTGCAGCGTGTTTGCGTGTATGATCCAGAAAATTCTTTTTCCGCTCGCCCTGCTTGTGCCTCTGGCCGCCAACGCTGAAACGGTGGGGGAAATCGATGTGGATTGGTTGGGCAATGATCTGATCGTCGAAGCGTTGGCAGACCCGGATGTGGAGGGGGTGACCTGCCACATCACTTACTTTGAGCGGGGCATCATTGACCGGCTGCAAAAGGGCAATTGGTTCGAGGACCCGTCGAATTCATCAATCTCCTGCCGCCAAACCGGCCCGATCAGGATTGGCGATATCAACCGCAGCAAGGGCGGCGAGGATGTCTTTCGCGAGCGTCGCTCGATCATTTTCAAATCATTGAGGGTCAAGCGTATTTTCGACGAGGAACGCCAGACGCTGATCTACATCAGTCACGCGCGCGACGTGCAGAACGGGTCGGCCAAGATGTCGATGTCCACCGTGCCGCTTTACGTGCCAACCGCTAGTGCAAATGACTGATCGTCAAGGCCTCGCCGACGGTGATTTATGCATTATATTGCCTGTTTCGTTCTTCTCGATCAAAGGAAAATTCCAATGAAAGCAATCCTTTTTGGTTCCCTGAGTGTGCTTGTCGATACGTCTGAACTGCAGCGCACCGCCTTTAATACCGCGTTCCGCGAAGCCGGGCTCGATTGGGATTGGACGCCGGATTTGTATCGTGATCTGCTCACAGCTTCCGGGGGCCGTGACCGGATTGCCGATTACGCCGAGGGCCGGGGCGATACTGTGGATGTCGCCGCGCTGCACGCCCGCAAATCGGAGATTTTTCAGGACGCTCTGCGCAGCAGTGACATCGGGTTGCGCCCCGTGACACTCGAAATGATGGATTTCGCCGATGAGACCGGGATCAAGACGGCGTTTGTCTCGACCACATCGCGCGAGAACCTTGATGCGGTGATGCAGGGCTTTGGGGGGCAGGACGCGCTGAAGCTCGCGCTGGTCACGGACGCGGATACCGTGTCTGCAGGCAAACCCGATCCGGCAATCTATCTGCACGCGCTCGACGCGCTGGGGCTTGAGGCCGCCGATGTCATCGCGGTCGAGGACAACGTACCGGGCATGCAGGCGGCCCAGGCCGCTGGCATCACCTGCGTGGTCTACCCAAATCAGAACACCGTCGGGCATGATTTCGGCGGTGCGCCACGGGCGGAGGATTGGCAAGCGGTCTCTGCGGCCTGACCGGTCGGCAACAGCCCGCCCATGGGCTGTTGCCACATCCGCATTTTCGCGTAGCATACCGTGAAAATCCGGCAAAACGGGCGCGCAGCAGTATGCATATCTCACGACGATTCTTTGGTTTGGGCCTTGGCGCCCTGTCGCTCACCGCATGCGGCGGCGGCCTTACGTCCGGTCCGTCCGCGACCACCTCCGGCGGGCTTCCCGCTGACCTGCGTCCGGTCCCGAATGCGGGCTATGACACTTGGGTCGCGAGCTTTCGCACGCGTGCAGCTGGGCAGGGGATCAGCCAGGCCACATTGGATGCGGCCTTTCGTGGAACGGGCTACCTGCCCGGCTGTATCAAGCGGGACCGCAACCAGACAGAATTCAAACGCAGTCTTGAGGATTATCTGGCCATCGCCGCCTCGGACGAACGTGTGGCCAAGGGGCGCGCGGCGTTCGCGCGCCACAGTGGCACGTTGCAAACGCTCGAAGGGCGCTACGGCGTTGATGCAGAAATCATCTGTGCGATCTGGGGGCTTGAATCCCAGTTCGGGGAGCGCAAAGGCGACGTACCGGTCATCTCGGCCACATCGACGCTGGCCTACGACGGGCGGCGCGGGGCCTTCTTTGAGAAACAGCTCGTCGCGGCCCTGAAGATCCTGCAAAACGGCGACATCACGCCCGCGCGCATGACCGGCAGCTGGGCCGGGGCGATGGGGCACACCCAATTCATCCCGACGTCCTATCAGGCATTTGCTGTCGATTTCACCGGGGACGGCCGACGCGACATCTGGTCAGCGGACCCAACGGACGCGCTGGCCTCGACGGCGGCCTATCTTCAACGCAACGGCTGGCAGCGCGGCGTTTCATGGGGCCGGGAGTCGACGTCTGGCGGTTTGCAGCCGCAGCCCGGTGGACCGCGATTTGCCACGACGGGCAATTTCCGTGTCATCAAGCGTTACAATAACTCCGACGCCTATGCGATCGGGGTGGGGCATCTGGCCGACCGGATCGGTGGGGCGGGCCCCCTGCGTGCGTCTTTCCCGCCGGATGCCAACGGCCTGACCAAGGATGACCGCGTGGCGCTGCAACAGCGACTTACGCGCGCAGGGTTCGATACAGGTGGCGCTGACGGCGTGCTGGGCCCCAAAAGCGAAGCCGCGATCCGCGCCTATCAAGCGAGCCGTGGTTTGCCTGCGACGGGCACGCCTTCGCAGGAATTGTTGCGGTCACTGGGATAAGGCGAAAATCACGTTTTGCCCCGGACGGCGCGGAGCCTCTTCGTCCGCCCGACGACGACAAAAGCGGATCAAGTTAGATGAAATGAACAACGCCCCGCGGATGTTGCTGCGGGGCGTTTGTTTTCCTGGTTGCGGGAGGGCGCAATCGTCGTAGCCTACCACTGCGTCGATCCAGGGTACGGGTTAATCCAGCGAATTGCACGAAATGTGGCCGTACGCTGCGGCTGCGCCAAAGTCTGCAACCGTTGCATTACGGATTCCCTGTAGGGCAGTTGCAAAGTGGACGTCTGGAAATCCCTGCTGTTTGCTCAGCCGTTAGACTTAAGATTGTCCCCACAGTTCCTTCGCCCCCAGCCCGGCTTGATACTCCTTCAGAATGCCCCTCTCGGGACATTGCTGCGCAATACCCTGCCGGGCAATGAAGGATCTGTTCTCCGCTGAAACGGCTTCTCTTCATCGTCTGTCTCCCCAGTTGGAGAACAGGCTTACCAAAATTCGAGGGCTTTTCAGGGGAGCAGGACAGTATTCATGCAGGTTGCGCCAACTCGCGGGCGTGAATGCCCAAGACGATCAGTGCAGGCCACAGCAGGTAGGCTTCAATTTCGATGTTCTCTCCAAAGGACAAAAGCATAAGGGTCATCATGATCCCCAAGGGCAAACGCCCGCGTGGTCCCATTGCCGCATCCTTTAGGGCCAGCGCCATCTGCCACGCAAAGGGAACAAGAAAGGCCAGAAACCCGACAAGGCCTTTTACAAACAACAACCCGTACCACGTATGATGACTGCCGATCGGCATGTATTCCACCGCATGGCTGCCCGGTTGCACGGTAGCATGTCCGAACCAATATCCGTCTGTCTGCCAGCGCTCCGTTGCGATCCGCTGAAGGGTCTCGCGCACCCGCGTACTGTCTGCCCGCGCGCCTTTGAACGCTGCTACGGCGTCTGCTGCCGCCGTGGCCAGTGTCGTGCCCAATACTGCCATGGAAGCGGTAAAGGCCGCCAACACCTGCCAAGCCCAGCCACGCAGGATCAGCGGCAACAGGCGCGGCCCGATCGTACAAGCCACCAGCCCGACCAACCCCATGCGGGATTTGGAGGCAAAGATCATGACGGCGCCCGCCGCGATCCCGATACTGCGCCATTTGATGTCTTTTTCTTCCAGCGCAAACAGCACCATCACCGTCCCCAAAAGTGCGGCAAAAGGCGACCAAGGTGCGTAAAACTGCCAGCGGGGCGTCCAGCTTGCGGGATCCCACGTGTAGAAATAGACCGAGAAATATTCAGGTCCGGGACCGCCGACAGCCTTGAAGGGGGAAGTAAAAATCTTCTCTGGCAGGCCGATGTAGGGTGCGGCCAGCAGGACAGGCGCGAGGATCAATGTCCATAAACCCACCACACATTGCGCCCGTACCAGTACCTCACGGCGAATGGGCAGCACGGCGCCTGCCAGCGGGAAAAGGGCCAGGAGCGCCCAGCCTTTTGCCCAGCCTATTGAGGATTTGATTGTCTTTACCGTGCCAAGGCCCCAATCCAGATGCCCGATCCAAAGTGCAACCAGCATCACGAACATCCCCGCAATCCAGCCCCAGATCACTGGTGGAATGCTTCCCGTTGCGCGCATGTCCTCGCGCACTGCCGGACCGAGATAGAGCACCAGAACAGCCAACCCGCCCAGCACCCACGCCAGCACGGGCCCCACGATGTAGAGTGCGCCCACCGCATAAAATGGCCATGTCCAGACAAGCGCACGGTAGACCATCCGCTCAATCGGGTTTTGGGGGGTCACGGCTTCACCTCGGGTTTGGTCAACAGACGCGAGATCAGCGCGATCCTGATCCAGCCCATCGCAAGGCTGATCAACAGCATCAGCGTCGCAGCGATCCCCGCCATCACGGCCAGCTTGCGGTTGGGGGAAGAGGGCTTTTCGGGCAGGGACGGGTTCTCAAGCACTTGCACCAGAGGGTAGGAGGCATACACGTCCGATTTGCTTGATTGGGTCCGTGCGATGGCTGAGGCAAACACGGCCTCGGCCACCGAGAAATCACGCTCGAGGTCTTTCATCTTGGCGGCTGCCGGCGCGAAGCTGTCCAGCATGGTTTGCCCCTCGGCTTTCTGCCGCTCAAGGGTCGCCAACTGCTGCCGCGCACCGGAGACATCCACGTGCATGCGCACCAGCTCGGCCAATAGCTCTGCCCGCGCACCGTCGGGGGCGAGATCAAATGCACTCAACGCCTGCGCGTCCAGACCCGTAATGGATTGTGCCATGGACAAGGCCATCGAGGCCGCGCGGTCCCGTGCCGCCTGGGCGGCCTGCACACGCGGGTGACGCGCACCATAGCGCGCACTGGCCTCGGTATAGGCCACTTCGGTCCGGGCAACTTCGTCCAGCAGGGCAATATAAGCGCCATCGGCAAAGAGCTTGAGCGTCGCTGCTGCGACAGAAGCATCCAGACCCAATTGCGCCTCCAATGCCTCTGTGGCTGCCGCGCGATCGCTCAGGGCTGCGCGCTGGGTCTGGATTTGGTCATCCAGCGCCAGATGTCGTTCTAGCAGAACATCATATTGATCCACCGAAAGCAGGCCGGTCGCCGTTTGCAACGCCTCGATCTGGCGGCGCGTATCGGCCACTGAGGCGCGATAATCCGAAATCGCTTGCAGGCCGCTATCCTGACGGGTGTCGACCTCATCCGTGCGCAGCGCGTCCAGCTCTGCAAAGAATGCCGCCAGAATGGCATCGCCGCGTGCTTGGGCATCCTCGGGCGTGCGCCCTGTCGTCTCGAAGTGGATCAGGCTGGTCTGGTCCACCAGTCGCACGCGCGGTTGGCCCAATTCACTGCGGCGGATATTCAGCGAGGCCGCCGCCGCATCCACGATCCGGTCGGCACCGAGCAGCCGCTTGTAGGTCTCGGTCGGGCTGACGGCATTGCTGGCAAAGGCTGAGTTGGCATAGGAGCTCGCTTGCCCGATGCCGTTCAGATTCATCGACGCAGAGGCACCAGAGCCGGGCATGATAAGCGAGGTCGTCGAGCGATAGCTGAGCGGAGCGGTCTTGAGATATCCCAGCAACGGCGCCCAAATCAGGGTCATCCCCAGAATGCCTGTGGCCACATAGCGCGGCAGTCGCTTTAGATCACCCAGCTTGCCGCCCATGACGACACGCTTGACGACCCCTCCCGCAGGGGGGCGGTGCGGGGCAGTGAATGGAAATGTGAATGTGATCATCGGTGGCTCCTTCACCGATGATCTATCTGGGTGCGCCGGATTTATCTTGTGGGCGAAGGGGCAGAGGTCGAGGGCATTTGGCCCGCCACCTATCCCTTTGGATAGATCAGAACAGGCCCGCTTCGCGTGCGATCAATGCGGCTTGGGTGCGGTTGGCAGCCCCCACTTTGCGGTAAAGGGTTTTGACATGCAGCTTGATCGTCGGTTCGGTGATGTCCAGATCACGCGCGATCTCTTTGTTGGCCTTGCCTTCCGTCAGCCCCTTTAGAACCTGCAACTCGCGTGGTGTCAGTTTCTCGGCCAGCGCATTTGTCGGAACTTCTTCAATCGCGGTCATGAAATCAATGGGCGCATATTGCTCGCCCATGGCCATGAATTTGACCGCATTCACCAGGGATTTGGCGGGCAGTGATTTGGGCACGAATCCCGCGGCCCCGGCTTCCAGCGCGGCTTCGGCAATCTGGCGCGTTGCCTCCCCCGAGATCAGCGCAACCCGCTGCCCGTTCTTGAGGGCAATCGCACGGCGCAGCCCTTCCAGCCCGTTCATCCCCGGCATGTTATAATCAAGCAGGATCAGATCAAACGGCGTATCACTCTCGATGCGCGCACAAGCTTCTGCAAATGTGCCCGCGCTCGCGGTCTCCATCTGCCCCTCTCCTTCGAGAAACATCACGAGCGTGTCGCGCAGCAGATCGTGGTCGTCGGCAACCAGTACTCTCATGTCGTGTCCTTTGAGCGTTAAGGCATGATAACCTCTGATTGAGGTGCTTCAAAGGCGCAATCGCGGGGAAATAGGGCTAACGCTGCTCCCAAAAGGATAGGGTCGCCACCAGCCTGTGCCCGTTGCGCACCCAAACGGGGAGAGCCATCAACCAAAAGCTCCCCGTACCTGTCCGCCCGCTCAGTTGCGCCAAGCACATGTTTTCGTTGATCACTTTGCCAATGCTTTTGATCAACAAGGACTGCCACCATGACATATCTCCCCACGTTCGACGGCCCACTTACACCTGCCACCGCCCTGCGCGAAACCTATCTGCCCAGCCTGCGCGCGACACTGGTCGATGCCACCACGCCCCAAACGATTGCAGCACTTTTGGCGCCTGGCACGCGGCGTGTGAACTTTATGAATGCCCATTGCTTCAACGTAATGGCCCGCGACAGACACTATGCAGCAGCAGTGAACAGCGCCGACTATCTGCTGCCAGACGGCATCGGTGTCGCCCTTGCAGCCAAAATGACAGGCCAAGCGCTTGCTGAAAACCTGAACGGGACCGACTTCATTCCTGCATTGCTGCGCGAGGCCGCACAGCGCGGGAAATCCGTCTATCTATTCGGCGGCACCGCTGGAACCGCAGAAAAGGCGGCGCATCATCTGATCCTCAAAATCCCCGCCTTGCGGATCGCCGGTGTGCGCGATGGGTATGCCCAGGCCGGAAACGACGCCGAGATCATCGCAGACATCAATGCCAGCGGTGCCGATATCGTTCTGGTCGCACTTGGTGTTCCGATGCAAGAACTCTGGCTGCACCGAAATGCACCCTACATCAATGCGGACCTGACTATGGGCGTTGGGGCGGCACTGGATTTCTTTGCCGGCAATGTGGTGCGAGCCCCTCTTTGGGTGCGCAAGGCAAAATGCGAATGGGTCTGGCGGCTGGCGATGGAGCCGCGCCGGTTGGCAAAGCGCTATCTTGCGGGCAACCCCAGCTTTCTGGCCCGCGCGGCAAAGCAGGCGGCAGGAACGCTCACCCCTGCCGCTATCGTGCGCCGCGCGCTCGATATCACACTATCGCTGACAGCGCTGGTGCTGCTCTCGCCGCTGCTCGCCATGACCGCCCTCGCCGTGAAGGCCGAAAGCAAGGGCCCTGCCTTGTTCACCCAAACCCGCATCGGTCAGAACGGTCGCCCCTTTACCATCCTCAAATTCCGCTCAATGGTCTGGGAAGCCGAAGCGTTGCGCGCAGACGTTCTGGCACGCTCGGACCGCGAAGGCATCTGCTTCAAGTCGAAATCGGATCCCCGCATCACGGGCGTGGGCCGCTTCATCCGCCGCACGTCGATCGACGAATTGCCGCAACTCGTTAATGTTCTGCTGGGGCAGATGTCGATTGTCGGGCCCCGCCCGGCCTTGCCCTGCGAAGTTGACGCCTATCCCGAACGCGCCTTTGGCCGCCTTGCGGTCAAACCGGGCATCACGGGCGTCTGGCAGGTGTCGGGCCGTGCTGAGGTGGGTTTTGACCAGATGGTCGAAATGGACCTCGCCTATGCGAGCAAGCGCAATATCGCCCTCGACCTCATCCTCATCGCCCTCACATTCCGCGTGGTCCTGACAGGCCGCGGCGCACATTAAGCCGCACATCAGGAAATAGATCAGGACACAGCTTCGCACCGCCGCGTTCGCACCGGCCCAAGAGCACCCCCTATCCGAAAGGATAGGGGGCTATCCCGATGCCCAGATGCGGCCACCTCGCTGCTGTGACATCAAGCAGGCAACAACAGTATTCAGGAGTTATCCATGCTACACCGCATTTCCGCCTGTCTGGTCGCAATGGCATTGGTCATCGGCCTTGGCACATCGGCCAAAGCCGAAAACACCCTTTTGACGGTCACGTTTGATGGGAAAACCCATAGCTTCGACGCCGCTGCACTTGAAAAGCTCGGCCTTGAGGTTGTCGAGACATCCACGATCTGGACCGAAGGGGTGCAGCGTTTCGAGGGTGTGTCGCTGGCCGTACTCGCCGCTGAGATCGGGGCGACAGAAGGCAAGTTTCTTGCGACGGCGATCAATGACTATACCATTGAAATCCCGCTGTCCGATGCGACTGAAAACGGGCCTGTCATCGCCATGCGCGTGAACGGCGAGGAAATGTCGGTCCGTGACAAGGGGCCGCTCTGGATCATCTATCCCTATGACGCAAACGCCGATTACCGTACCGAAGTCATCTACTCGCGGAGCATCTGGCAACTCGACAGGATTGAAGTGGTCCAGTAACTCCCTGGAGGCATGATCCACAAAGCAGGTACACTTGTGGCGAACCCAACCAAGACCCGCATCAAACCCGGCCAGGCGTTTATCGCCGTGGCCGGACTTGTCGTTGTGCTCGCCATTGCCTTCCTGGCATGGAGCGTGCGCAGCGAGATCGAGGAGCTCAGCTCGGCCAGTTCGGACAACGTGCAATGGTCACTTTCGCAATCCGAAGTCGAATTTCAGGAATTCTCAAGCCGTATACGGGTTGGCGCGGACCTTGCCGGGGTGCGCAGGCGGTTCGATATTTTCTACAGCAGGATCGGTACCGTATCTACGGCGCAGGTTTTCGAGGAATTGCGCGAGGATCCGGAGTTCAGTGCCACCTTGAATAAAATTCAAACCTGGCTCGACACGACAGTCCCCTACATCGATGCGAGTGATGTCGAGCTGACGGGCAACATGCCAAGGCTGGCGGGGCTGGTACAGGACATCAGGCCCGAAGTCCGCAAGCTGTCCAACTCTGGCCTCGGTATCTTTGCCCGCAATGCGGACAGGCAGCGCTCGGATGTCGCGCGCACCCTGACCGAACTCGCACTGGCATTGGCCGCCTTGATCGCAGCGCTTGGCCTATCGGTGTTGCATCTTGTCCGTCTCAACAAAAGACTGTTGCGCAAGGAAAGCGAGCAGCGTCAGACGGCCACGCGCATGAACACGGTGCTCAATACATCGCTCGACGGTGTGATCGTGAGTGATGATGCAGGCCAAATACTCGAATTCAGCCCCGCCGCCGAAGAGATCTTCGGCTATCGTGCGCAGGATGTGATCGGCCATGAACTTGGTGCGATCATTGTGCCCGACCACATGCGCGCAGGCCATGATGCGGGTATGGAGCGGATGCGCAAGGGCGGCGAAAAACGGGTGGTGGGCAAGGGCCGCGTCCAGCTTGAGGCAAAGCGCGCAGACGGATCGATTTTTCCCGTGGAGTTGGCGATCCAGTCTGCCGTCACGCCGCAGGGCGATATCTTCATCGCGTTTCTGCGCGACATCACCCAGCAAAAGGCGGATGAGGCCGAACTGGTAGATGCCCGCGACAAAGCCATCGCAGGAGAGAAAAGCCGCTCGGAGTTTCTGGCCACCATGAGCCATGAGATCCGCACGCCGCTCAACGGTCTGTTGGGCAATCTCAGCCTCCTTCGCGATACGCCCGTGAGTACCAAACAAGACACCTATATGCGGAATATGGAGACGTCGGGCCGCCTGCTGCTCAGCCATGTTTCGGACGTACTCGACATCACCCGATACGATTCCGGTAAAGTCAGCGCAAAACTTGAGCCAGTGAATATCTCGGACCTGCTGCAGGATATCATCGACAGCCAGAGCGGCATGGCATCAACCCAGGAAACCACATTGGATTGGGGGTGGAATGGCCCCGCACAGCATTGGATTACCTCCGACAGCGACCGCCTCCAGCACGTGTTGATGAACCTCGTCGGCAATGCGGTCAAATTCACCAAGCGCGGGCGTGTTTCCGTCACCGTAGGGTGGGAAAATGACCAGATCACCTTCGAAATCGAGGACACGGGCGCAGGTATTCCCGAAGATCTGCAGGACCGCATCTTCGATGATTTTGTCACGGGCAACGCCGCCTATGACCGCGAAGTGGGCGGCTCCGGCCTTGGCCTCAGCATCGCGAAACGCTTTGTCCATGTCCTGGGCGGTGAAATCGACGTCGCCAGTGTGATGGGAGAGGGGAGCACCTTCCGCGTGACCCTGCCCGCGACCAAAGCGCAAGCCACGCCTCAAAATGATCGCGACAATAACAGCAATGTCGCGACAGCACCGCAACGTGTGCTGATCGTAGAGGACAACGAGATCAACCGCTTTGTCGTGCGCGAGATGCTGCAGGCCGATGGTCACCACGTGTCAGAGGCCCACGACGGCCAACAGGGCGTCGATATGGCCGCCGCCGAGAAATTCGATCTTATCCTCATGGATATCAGCATGCCTGTGCTTGACGGACGCAGTGCCACGCGTCGCATCAGAGAAAGCAATGGGGCATCGGCCCATGCCCGCATCATCGCCCTGACTGCGAATGCGATGGCCGCGGAGCGGGAGGACTTTCTGGCGCACGGTATGAACGACGTCCTCACCAAGCCACTGAGAAAATCGGATCTCCGCATGGCGATGGGGGAGGAATCCCAGCCTGCTCCGAAAGACTTTTCGGACCTCGTTGACCACGCGCATATGAGGGAAACCCTTGAGGTCGTCGGTCCCGAGAAATTTCACAAATTGCTTGCCCGCTACGGCGGTGAAGTGGAGCAAATGATCGCATGGCTGCACAGCGATGCACGTCTTGACCGTGTCGAGATTGCGCAGCAGGCCCATAAGATTGCAGGCAGCGCCGCCATGTTCGGTGCTACGTCCTTCCGCGCTAAACTGCTTTCTCTCGAAGAGGCAGCAAAGGCGGGCGAGGATGCACAGGTCAGGGCCGCCATTGCCACGCTCCCCGATCTGTGGAAGCGCAGCAAAAAGGCATTGTCCGAGATCGCGCTCACGGAATAAGGGTCATCATGCCGACGACGCGACCGATCTCGGCCAGATTGGTCACGGTGCTGTCATAACAGGCCATCGCATCACCGGGCAGCAGATAGGGGTCATAGTCATCCCGGTCTGCACGGCGCAGCAGGTTCTCGATGTTGCGCTCGATCACCACAGAAACGCCCGTCACAGGATTGCGCGAGAAGAGCACAGCAGAGCGGTTCGCGCTGGTGGTCCGTGCGCCACCGACACAGTTGGCATCAATCACCGCCTGCATATACCGCGATCCATACGGCACCTGACGCACCGTTTGCCCCACAGCCGAGGCCGCATTGTTCTGGGCAGGCTGGGTCAGGTTGGAGAGAAACAGGCTCACCCCCGGAGGGCTGATCGGGCTGGGGCGCATCAAATCATCCTGAAAACACTGGCGGCTTGGCACGCGCACTTCGTCGCCTGTCAACAGCATGATGTCGACACCGTTGCTGCCCTCGAACACGCCGCGCATGTCGAGGCGGTAGACCTGACTGCCCCGCCGCACTTCCACTGCCGAGATATCCGCATCGGGCCGTACGCCACCTGCGGCGCGCAAGGCTGCGGAGAGGTTGCGCGCTTCGGTCGAGGCGCCCGAGGCGCCCTGTCGCTGGCTGTCTACGGTGTCACCGCGCACGCCGCCGATCTCGACCACATGCGGCTCGAATACAGCGCCAGATACGCCCACGGAGACGGAGGCGAAATCGGTCGCGCGCACTGATATTCTGGGGCGGGTCTGATAGAACTGATCGGCAACCAATGCTGCTGCAATATCTGCCTCGACCTCTGCGGTGCTGCGCCCCTGGGCACGGATGGGCGGCAGGAACGGCAGCTTGAGCATCCCGTCGCGCGAGACGACATAGCTGCCGTTGAAGGTATCATCCTCGGCCACCCGCACATCCAGCAGATCGTTGCGCGACAAACGCTCACCTTTCAGCGCGCTCGCCGCGATGCTGGAGCCTTTGCCGGCACTCCCGCCAAGGGGCAGACATTTCTGCACGTTGATCTCTTCGGAGCGTAGCAATTCCGCCTGTCTGCGCGTGACATCGGGCTGGCGGTATTGAGCCTGATAGCCGTCTCCCTGCGCCACAGGCTCAAGGTTGTCTGGTTGATCGAAACCGGCACATGCACTGGTCATGAGCAATGCGCTGATCGCGCCGGACAGAGTGGATCGTTTTGCCATGATGGCCTCCTGAAATTGGTTGAGGGCACCATAATTTCAACAGGTTACGTACGCGAGGAGGCATCAGGTTAATCCCCCTATCCTGACGGGTAGGGTCCGCTCCTTTTGCCCCCGAGGCCTGTCCTGCGGGGGCCGGGACAGCTGGCATTGCCCCGCGCTAGGCTCAGCCCATCCAAACGAAAGCCCACGCAATGCCTCTAGCCAAGACGACAAAATCATTCGCCACCAACCTGATCGCCTACGGCGCATCGGAAGTGGCTGCCAAAGCCTCGCGGCTCCTTGTTGTGGTGGCCGTGGCCCGCACGTTGGACCTCACACAGATTGGTATCGCCGCATCGGCAATGGCGGCAGGTGATCTGCTCAAGGCCCTCACCGAGAACGGTGTGGGCCAACGGATCATAGCCGCCGGCGACGCGACGCTTGAGGCGACTTGCACTGCCGCCCGGCGCATCTTCTGGCTTTGGTGTATCGGTCTTTTTGCCGTGCAAGCCCTTATCGCGAGCGCACTCTACCTGTCGGGGGGCAGCACAGTGCTCGCGGGGCTGATCCTGCTCATGGGGCTTGAGTATCTCTTCATGCCCGCAGGTCTGGTTCAGGTGGCGCTGGCCATGCGCGCAGGCAAGCTGCGCCAGACGGCAGCCATCGGCGGCGCGCAGGTGGTGGGCGCAAACCTGCTCTCGGTCCTGTTTGTGCTGATCTTTCCCTCCGCTCTCGCGCTTATTCTACCACGCGTGCTGTCCGCGCCGATCTGGCTGTGCGCTGTCCGCGCGCTGCATCCCTGGGCGCCAGAGGCAGGCACAAAACCCGCGCCGCTGGGCCCTTTCATCGCCTATGGCTGGGCAGTCCTCGGTGTTGAAATCGTCAAAGTGCTCCGCTTGCAAGGCGACAAGATCGTGGTCGGTCTTACCCTCGGCCCCCAAGCGCTTGGCCTCTACTTCATGGCCTTCAACGCGGGGCTCAGCCTTTCCAACGCCTTCGCAACGGCTTTCTCAACGGTTGTCTTTCCCCATCTGAGCCAATCCAATGATCCCGTCGCTGCCATGCGACAGAGCATTGTCGTGGGCCTCTGCCTCATTGCGCCAATCGTTATGGTGCAATCCGCACTCGCCTCCTTGTACGTTCCTGCGCTGCTGGGTCAGGGGTGGGAGGACGTTGCCCCACTGGTCTCGATCCTTTGCCTTGTGGCGATCCCCACCACGCTTTGGGCCACGGCCGCCGGCTGGCTGCGTGTGCAGGGCAAACCGCAGGTCGAGCTGTGGATGACGGCTGTTCTTGCCCTCGCTGTGCTGGCCAGCACGCTGCTCCTTGCCCCCTTCGGTCTGAATGCAATGGCGGTCGGATATCTCGCTGTAGCGGGGGGGCTCATGCTCCTCGGCGCTCTTTGCACACTTCAAGGCGATCTTGTCCCTTCCTCCCCTGAGGTCCAACCATGACAAATTTCTCAATCATCATTCCGTGCTTCAATGCCGCTGCCACCCTCCGGGCGACATTGGACAGCATTGAGGCCCAGACCTGTGGCGACTGGGAAGTCATTTGCGTGGATGACGGCTCAACGGATGCAACACTGGAGGTGCTGCACAAAGCGCGCGACACCGATCCGCGTATCCGCGTCATCCACAACGAGGGCAAAGGCCCAAGCCGCGCCCGCAACCTCGGTGCGCTCTCCTTTGCAAAGGGTGACGTGATCGCCTTTTGCGATGCGGATGACATCTGGGGGCCGGAAAAACTCGGCCAGCTAAGCGCCTGTTTTGCCGACCCTGACATCGACGCAGCCTTTGGCCAGATCGCCTTTTTCCAAGATGATCCGTCGCAGGTTTCGGCACTGTCTACGGTGCCCGACACGCCTGTGAGCATTCCCATGCTGCTTGGTGAAAACCCCGTTTGCACCATGTCAAACCTTGCTGTCCGCCGCGAAGCCTTCTTGCGCACGGGCGGCTTTGACGAGGAATTGGTACATAACGAAGACCTCGAATGGTTGATCCGTCTTGTCGGCAGCGGCGCCCGTGTTCAGGGCATTGATGCGCTGCAAACATGGTATCGCAGCAGTCCCTACGGCCTGTCCGCCAATCTACGCGCCATGCAACAGGGCCGCGAAGAGGCGATCTGGACTGCCGCCCGCTTTGGCCACATGCCGACACGACGTTCGGACGCAATCTTTCTGCGGTACTTGTCCCGCCGTGCGTTGCGCTTGGGGCAGGGGCGTCTTCTGCCGGCTCGCTTTGCCCTTCAAGGCGTCCTGCGAAGCCCCTGCGGGTTCTTCGGCCCCCCGCGACGCGGCCTTGCCACGCTGGCGGGGGCTCTTCTCGTCCCCGTTCTTCCCTCCCGGCTCTCTCAAGCCCTCTTTTCCCGTTAAACCCACCTCACAGGAGCATCCCATGCCCATCGCCTCAATCATCGTGCCTGCGTTCAACGTGGAAGACACCCTGCCTGCCACGCTGGATGCGCTTTGCGCCCAGACATTTCGTGACGTCGAGATCATCGTGGTCAATGACGGCTCGACCGATAGAACCGCCGCCGTGCTGCAAGACTATGCCGACCGCCCGCAGATCAAGGTCATCACCCAGCGCAACCGTGGTCTCGCGGGCGCGCGCAACTCTGGCATTGCGGCCGCGCGTGGCGCATTCATCGGCTTTTGTGATGCCGATGATCTGTGGCTGCCGGAAAAGCTGGCAGCGCATGTGGCACATCTGGACTCTGCACCGCACATCGGTGTCAGCTATTCCGGCTCGTCCCTGATCGACGACGACGGCGCATCGCTTGGCATCGCGCAAAGCCCGCGCCTGAAAAACCTGACCGCCGCCCATATTTTCAAGCGCAATCCTATCGGGAACGGATCGGCCCCCGTAATCCGCCGCGCCGTGTTTGACGCCATCGCCCATCGCCCCGCATCAGAGAAATGCCGCGATTGGTACTTCGACGAGACATTCCGCCAGTCAGAGGACATCGAATGCTGGCTCCGCATCGCCCTTACGACGGGCTGGCAGTTCGAAGGCATCGACGGGCATCTGACCCAATACCGGATAAGCGCGGGTGCCTTGTCCTCTGCCACCGATCTGCAACTTGCCGCTTGGGAGCGTATGGTGGCCAAGTTGACGCGCATCGCCCCTGCCTTTTTTGCCAAGAATACCAAAGCCGCACGCGCCTATCAGCTCCGCTATCTCGCCCGCCGTGCAATCAGCGACAAAGACACAGACCGCGCTTCTGATCTGATTGCCCAGTCCGTTGGTGCGTCATGGGTGCCCTTCTGGGAAGAGCCGCGCAAATCGCTCTCTACGATCGCGGCGGCACTTGTCTTGCGGATCGCCGGCCCGTTGGCCGTTGATGTACTGATGGCCCAGCGGGGGGGCAAAGCATGAAGTCCCTTCCCGTCGTGTTGCACCTCATTGATGACACCACTGCGGGTGGTGTGATGCAGGTGCTGGATTTCCTGCGTTCCGATCCGGAAATGGCACGAACAGCAACGCACAAAGTGGAAAAGGTCAAACGGGGCGCAATCCTTTCCCGCCTTGCGTATGCCGATGTGGTTGTCTCCCACCAAACGGTCTCTTGGTCGTTGTTGCCTGCGTTGCTGGCCCTTCGCACGCGCTTTGCCCGCACACCTTTGATCCACGTAGAGCATAGCTATACCGATGGCTTCGTCGCCCATAATGTCCTCCGGAAACGCCGCTTCCTCCTTCTGCTCGAACTGGCCTATGGGCTTTTCGACCGGGTGGTCGCCGTCAGCAACGGGCAGGCCGACTGGATGGTAGCTAACCGTCTTTTGCGCGGTGAAAAACTATCGACAATCCAGTCTTGTGTTGCCTTGGACAGCTTTCGGTCTTTGCCGGTCCCTCAAAACCCGTCGCGTGTTTTTGCGGCAATCGGGCGTCTGGATAGGCAGAAGGGATTTGATACCCTGATCGCGGCATTCCGCGCCTGCAGTGATCCAGACATTGCGTTGCATATTATCGGCGAGGGGGCGGAGGAGACTACCCTGAAACAACTCGCCGGTGACGATACACGCATCGTATTCAAGGGCTTTCAGGAAAACACCGCCACCGCTTTGGCACCTGTTGACGTGGTGATCATGCCGTCACGCTGGGAAGCATACGGTTTGGTGGCCATCGAGACGCTGGCAGCGGGGCGAAAACTGTTGTGCAGCAATATCGACGGGCTGTGCGATCACGCGCAGCTCGGAGCGGTCCTGTTTGACGCCAAAAATACTCTGGCATTGAAAGAGCTGATTTCACAGGAAGCCCGATCTGGTAGCGCAGGCAGGCATGGCGTGAGCAGACAGATGACCCTCGGGTTGGAAGACCGATTTCGGGAATGCTGGAGCTATTTGTTGTTTGAAGTCGAGGCGCGCTCCCCTGGCGAGATCGCAATAGTGTAACTGGACGTGTGGGCCCTGGACACGTTGACTGTGCATGGTGCGTCGTCTGAACGGGGGGCTGTTGAGCGGTATTGTGACCCGTTCGCCGTCAGGTTTTTTGGCACCAAGTGCGGCTGAAAACGAAAAGAGATTTTGGCTCATCCAGTTGGTTTGAACATCCGGCCCATTGTCTGTGATGAAGCGCCGCGACGTGGGCCAGGTCGACAAGAAGATTGTCGGCACCCTCGCAGCTAACGCGGCCGGGATGTATCAACCAAGCCTGTCGGACCTCTACCAAAGCACGATCCGCAAATGGTCGACTACACTTCAGGATCCGGACCTCAAGATGGAAGCCAATGAAGCTCTGCGGGGGATGGTTTCCGAGATACGAATGGTGCCTGATGCGGACGCATCGAACGGTCATCACATCGAACTTGCCGGGGAATTGGCCGGTATATTGACTTTGCGGGAGGCAGAAACGACATGGCCCGCGCAATATGCACGGGCCATGTCGGTTACCTTGGTTGCGGGAGTAGGATTTGAACCTACGACCTTCAGGTTATGAGCCTGACGAGCTACCGGGCTGCTCCATCCCGCGCCAAGTTCGGTTGAATTAGGATAGCTGCCGGGGGAGTTCAAGCGAAATGCGCGCATACGGCAATAAATTTTGCCGTTGGGGTTTCGGTTCAGGTATTCCAGACGACCGGAACGCTCAGCGGGCCGCGAAAAGCCCAGCCGCCAAAGCGCGCCGCGCCCGCGAGGCGCAGGTTGGGAAGTGTCGCAAAAAGCGTCGGCATCACGACCTCGCCGATCAGGCAGCGCGCGGCCCAGGCCCCGGCACAGAAGTGCGGCCCCGCGCCAAAGGCAATCGAGGCAGAGCCATCCTGCGTGATGTCAAAAACATCCGGTCGGGCAAAGACCGTTTCGTCCCGGTTGCCGGCACCGAACATCAGGAATACCCGCGCGCCTGCTTCCAGCGTGATCCCATGCAGCGTGTAGGGTTGTGCCATCTCGCGCGGGCTCATCCCGATAGGCGACATCCAGCGGGTATATTCCTCGAATGCCTGCATCCAGCTGGCGTGCCCCGATTGTACCAGTGCGTATTGGTCGGGGTGGGTCAGCAGCGCCCAGACAAGGCCCGCGATCACATCGCGCGGTTCATTCTGGCCGCCGGAGATGGCGAGTTTCACGTTTGCGCGGATCTGATCCATCGGCAGTCCGGCCGCAAGCTGCACCGACAGAAGCGACGCGTCGGGATCAGCACGCAGCACTGGCAGCATCACGTCGATGTGCCGGTCGATCGAGGCGGTGCAATCGTGGCAGCGCGCTTCGATCTCCGCGTCGCCCGCGTAGTTGGCGCAGCCATCGATCATGCCTTGGCTCACGCGATCCATTTCTTGCCACGTCATGTCGCGCAGGCCGGTCATCGCCACAAGTGCCTCGCCCGAGAGACGTTTGGCGATGTCTTGCGCCATATCGGCGTGGCCACGCGGTTTGATCTCGGCAAGGGCGCGGTCGGTGATCGTCTGGAATTGGGCCCGCCAGGTATCCCTGACCGTGCGTGGCGACACGGTGGGAAAGATCGCGCGCCGTTCGGCCAGATGCGCGGCCCCGTCCTTGCGCATCATGTTCTGCCCCATCAGCCGCGTCATCAGCCCGTCGGGTTGTTCGGAGGAGAAGTAGGCGATCTTTTTCTCGACCTCGAAGATGTCAGTGCGCCGGGTGATGAGCGTCGCCCCCAGCTGCGGCACGTAGGCAACCGGCGCGTCCCGGCGCAGGACGGCCAGATCGGGGTAGGGATCGTGCCAGAAGGCCTGCGGGTCGATGGTGTAGACGGGCGCGTGGGTCATTGGCGGCTCCTTGGGGTGGGATGCTGTCAGGTCACCACGGGCCGGGGGCTGCGTCAAACGGGAAGGCTGCACTCTTGGGTTGCGATGTTAGCGCAAACAATCTAGTTTGCCGCCAAATATCCTGAACCCCGGAGGCTTTCATGACCCTCAACGTCGCCATCAACGGCTTTGGCCGCATCGGCCGCAACGTCCTGCGCGCCATCATCGAGGCAGAGCGCACGGATATCCGCGTCGTTGCGATCAACGATCTTGCGCCGATCAAGACCAACGCGCATTTGCTGAAATACGATAGCGTGCACGGGCGCTTCCCCGGCAAGATTTCCGTGACCGAGGATACCATCGATGCAGGGCAAGGCCCGATTCGGGTGACAAGCCTGCGCAATCCCGCCGATTTGCCGTGGAGCGATGTGGATATCGTGATGGAATGCACGGGCGTTTTCCGCTCGAAAGACGATTGCAAGGCGCACCTTGAGAACGGCAGCAGCCGTGTGCTTATTTCCGCGCCGGGCAAGGACGTGGACAAGACCATCGTTTACGGGGTGAACCACGACAGCCTGACGGCGGACGATCTGGTTGTTTCGAACGCATCGTGCACGACGAACTGCCTGGCCCCCGTGGCGCAGGTTCTGGATGATGCCGTGGGCATTGTGAAAGGTCTGATGACAACCGTGCACAGCTATACAGGCGACCAGCCGGTGCTGGATACGATGCACAGCGATCTCTACCGCGCACGTGCCGCAGCGCTGTCGATGATCCCGACGTCAACGGGCGCCGCCGCGGCCGTCGGTCTGGTGCTGCCAGAGTTGAACGGCAAGCTTGACGGCACAGCGATCCGCGTGCCCACGCCCAATGTCTCGGTCGTGGATCTGACGTTTGAGGCGTCGCGTGCGACCTCGGTGGATGAAGTCAACGCGGCGATCATCGCCGCCGCCGACGGGCGCCTCGCGGGTATTCTGGGCTATACCGATGAGCCATTGGTGAGCGTGGATTTCAACCACGATCCCCATTCGTCGGTGTTCCATCTCGATCAGACGCGGGTTCTCGACGGGAACATGGTGCGCGTGCTTAGCTGGTATGACAATGAGTGGGGGTTCTCGAACCGCATGCTCGATACGGCGGTTGCCATGGGTAAGCTGATCTAAACTGCCCTGCCGGCCTTGACTTCACCGCGCCCGCGCGGTGTAGCTGCGCGCAGTTTCAGCGCGCCGATGGGGGCGCGCGTCAGCGCGACGAAAGGGACCGCCATGCACGCTTACAGAACCCACTCCTGCGCCTCGCTCACTGCCGCGAATGTGGGCGATACCGTCCGTCTTTCGGGATGGGTGCACCGGGTGCGCGATCACGGCGGCGTTCTGTTTATCGACTTGCGCGATGCCTACGGCATGACGCAGGTGCTGTGCGATCCCGACAGCCCGGTGTTTGCCGAGGTCGAAAAGGTCCGTTCTGAATGGTGTATCCGCATCGACGGCACCGTGAAGGCCCGCGATGAGGCGTTGGTGAACCCCAAGCTGCCCACCGGCGAGATCGAGGTTTACGCCCGCGATATCGAAGTGCTAGGCCGGGTGAACGGCGATCTGCCGTTGCAGGTGTTCGGCGATCAGGAATACCCAGAGGAAACGCGCCTGCGCTACCGCTACCTTGATCTGCGCCGCGAGCG
This sequence comes from Sulfitobacter albidus, assembly GCF_018200035.1. Classification (NCBI taxonomy): domain Bacteria; kingdom Pseudomonadati; phylum Pseudomonadota; class Alphaproteobacteria; order Rhodobacterales; family Roseobacteraceae; genus Sulfitobacter; species Sulfitobacter albidus. Next base: position 86,532 of record NZ_CP073581.1, read on the forward strand.
GATGCAGCGCAACATGGCGCTGCGCTCGGACGTTGTGGCCTCATTGCGCAAACGCATGTGGGATCAGGACTTCCGCGAATATCAGACACCGATCATCACCGCCTCCAGCCCCGAAGGGGCGCGCGATTTTCTGGTGCCCTCGCGTCTGCATCCGGGCAAGTTCTACGCCCTGCCGCAGGCGCCGCAGCAGTTCAAGCAGTTGCTGATGGTGTCGGGTTTCGACAAATACTTTCAGATCGCGCCCTGTTTCCGCGACGAAGACCCGCGCGCCGACCGCTCGCCCACCGATTTCTACCAGCTCGACCTCGAGATGTCGTTTGTCGAGCAGCAGGACGTTTTCGACACGATTCAGCCCGTGCTGACCGGCGTGTTCGAGGAATTCGGCGGGGGCCGGAAGGTCGATCAGGACTGGCCGCAGATCTCCTACAAGGACGCGGCGCTGTGGTACGGCTCTGACAAGCCCGACCTGCGCAACCCGATCAAGATGCAGGTCGTGTCCGAGCATTTTGCGGGCTCCGGTTTTGCCATCTTTGCCAAGCTGCTGGAGCAGGAAGGCACCGAGATCCGCGCGATCCCCGCGCCCACCGGCGGCAGCCGCAAGTTCTGCGACCGCATGAATGCCTTTGCCCAGAAGGAAGGTCTGCCCGGCATGGGCTATATCTTCTGGCGCGATCAGGGTGAGGGGCGCGAGGCCGCTGGCCCGCTGGCCAAGAACATCGGCCCCGAGCGCACGGAGGCGATCCGCCAGCAACTCGGCCTCGATACCGGCGACGCGGCGTTCTTCCTTGGCGGCAAGCCCAAGACGTTCGAGGCCGTCGCAGGCCGCGCGCGCAATGTCATCGGCGAAGAGCTGGGGCTGACGGACACCGACCGTTTTGCCTTTGCCTGGATCGTGGATTTCCCGATCTACGAAAAGGACGCCGAAACCGGCAAGATCGATTTCGAGCATAACCCCTTCTCCATGCCGCAGGGCGGGATGGAAGCGCTGGAGGGCGATCCGCTGGAGGTGCTGGGATATCAGTACGATCTGGCGTGCAACGGCTACGAACTGGTGTCCGGCGCGATCCGGAACCACCGCCCCGAGATCATGTTCAAAGCTTTTGAGATCGCGGGCTACGGCGAGGAAGAGGTGCGCAAGCGCTTCGGCGGTATGGTCAACGCCTTCCAATACGGCGCCCCGCCCCACGGAGGCTGCGCCGCGGGCATCGACCGGATCGTGATGCTCCTGGCCGATGAAAGCAACATCCGTGAGGTCATCCTGTTCCCGATGAACCAGCGCGCCGAGGATCTGATGATGAACGCGCCCTCGGATCCGACCAGCGATCAGCTGATGGAGCTGGGGCTGCGCGTGATCCCGCAGGACCAATAAACACAAGCGCCGCAGGATCCTGCGGCGCTTTTTCGTTTCGGGTCAGTCTTCCAGACTGTCGGCGCGCTTTTCTTCGATCAGGCCCATCTCCTCGCGTTTGCGTTCTTCAAAGCGGGCGCCGAAGGCGTCGTTATGCTCGGCCCCGATGGTTTCGCGCGCGCGGGTGAATACCTCGTCCTCTTCCTCCTCGATGTGATGCTCATAATCATGCTTGAGCGTCTTGAACTTGGTCAGCCAGGCGGGGCTGCTCATGTCCATGGTGTTGAGCTCTTCCATCAGGTCGTCGAGCTGCTGGTGCTCGTGTACCGAATGGCGCGCGGCGTCCTGGCCCCAGGTCTCCGAGATCAGCTTGGAATAAAACGTCTCTTCCTCGGCTGCGGCGTGGGATTTCACATCGCGGTAGAATTCCTTCCACTTCGCGCGGCGCTCTGCGCTGTCGCCCTGGGTTTCGGCAATCGCATCCAGAAGGGTGCGGTGGGCGTCGTGATCGTCCTTGATGGCGTCGTAGATGGAAGGCATTGCAGGTCTCCTGATCGGTGCAGATGAAGGGGAACGCTACAGCATCGCGCAGGGTTCCCGCGCGTTTGGGTCTTGTCAGGGCAGGGAGGCTGCGTATCACTGTCGCCATGACCGATCGCCTTCCCTCCGGCGCGCCCATCGGCGCCCCTGTTCCAGACTGGACACCGCCCCCGCTGCCCGGCGTGGCCCCCCTGCAGGGCCGTTTTGCGCGGCTTGAGCGGTTGGACGCGCAGGCCCACGCAGCGCTGCTGTATCGCGCGTTTGCCGAGCAGGACGCGCTGTGGGATTACATGCCGTCGGGGCCATTTTCGTCGTCTGCGCAGTTTCACCGCTGGGTGCGCGACATCGCCGCTGGGAACGACCCTGCGTTCTACGCGATCAAGAATCTGCAAAGCGACGCTTTCGAGGGTATGGCGAGTTTTCTGCGCATCACGCCTGAAGCGGGAAGCATCGAGGTGGGTCACATCTGCTTTGGCGGCGCCCTGCAACGCACGCCCGCCGCGACAGAGGCGATGTATCTGATGATGGGCTGGGCGTTCGAGACGGGCTATCGCCGGTTCGAATGGAAGTGCAACGCGCTCAATCTGCCGTCCCGCCGCGCGGCGCAGCGGCTCGGCCTCAGCTTTGAGGGGGTGTTCCGGCAGGCGACCGTGGTCAAGGGGCGCAACCGCGATACTGCGTGGTTCGCCGCGATCGACAGCGAATGGCCCGCGCTGAAAGAGGCATTCGGCACATGGCTCGCACCCGCGAATTTTGACGATGACGGCGCGCAGCGTGAGCGGTTGGGCGACATGACCCGCCTTGTGCGCGCGGGATCCGATCCGGCGCTGCGCTAGGGCGTCAGATCGCGACCTTCCCGGCCAGTCGCTGCTGGATCAGCCCGGCGATGCGCGCGGTTTCGGACCCAGCGGCCCCACCGTCGGCACGGCGCGCGGCGAGTGCGTGGGCGGCTTGCACCATCGGATCATCGTCGGCAGAGCGGGCAACACCCCGAAGAAACTGGGCGAGATAGTCCAGCGCGTGTTCATTGGGGAGGTTTTCCAGAATATCCGCCGCATGGCTGATGTCGTCGTGATAGGCCATCTCGTCCGGCGTGATCGTTTCGTTTTCAATCACGCGCAGGCCCGACGGGCGGCGGTCGGCGGGCAACTGTGACAGGACCGCTTGCTGGAATGCCGCGAGCGAGGTGATGGGTTTGCCCAGAAAGCCCTGCGCCCCGGCGGCGAGGGCTTCGCCCTCGCGCTCGGTGTCGCCCGAGATTGCCAGAACGATGGATTGGGTCGTCTCAGCTTCCACAAGTTCGGCGATGAATTGCGTGCCGCAACCGTCGGGCAGGCCCAGGTCGACGATCACCACCGTGGGGCGGTAGACCTGCAAATGCCGCCTGGCGGAGCGGATGCAATCGGCCCGCCGGATGCGCGCGCCGGAACGCAGGCACAACAGACGCATCGCCTCGCAGGCAAAGCGGCTGTCTTCGACGACCAGCACGGTCAGGCCCAAAAGCGGACGCGCCGCGGTGGGGGCGGGGAAGGTCGGTGCAAAGGGATCAAGGGGGCCATGGGCGTCTCCGATTCTGGGGTTCCCCTTAATGGTTAAGGCCGCATCGCTAATCACAGGTTAACGCGTCGCATTGCGCTTTTGCCCGGCGCGCCGCATAACGTGGCGCAACTGCAAAACGAGGAGCCCCGCCATGATCGGACGTCTGAACCATGTGGCCATCGCCGTGCCCGACCTTGAGGCCGCGGCGGACCAGTACCGCAACGCGCTGGGCGCCAATGTCGGCCCCGCGCAGGACGAACCCGATCACGGCGTCACGGTGATCTTCATCAAGCTGCCCAACACCAAGATCGAATTGCTTTATCCGCTGGGTGACGACAGCCCGATCAACGGCTTTCTGGAAAAGAACCCGGCCGGCGGCATCCATCACATCTGCTATGAGGTCGATGACATCATCGCGGCCCGCGACCATCTGAAATCCACCGGCGCGCGTGTGCTGGGTTCAGGGGAGCCGAAGATCGGCGCGCATGGCAAGCCCGTGCTGTTCCTGCACCCCAAGGATTTCAACGGCGCGCTCGTCGAGCTGGAACAGGTCTGAGCGCATGGGTGTCACCTCGGCCCTCGTGCTCTACGCCGTTTGCTGGTTCATGACATTCCTCGTGATCCTACCGATCCGCGTCAAAACCCAGGGCGATCTGAATGACATCGTGCCGGGCACCCACGCCGGCGCGCCCGAGCATCATCATCTGGGCAAGAAAGCGATCTGGACGACCGTGATCGCCTTCCTGTTCTGGGCGATCTTCGTGGCGATCATCCTGTCGGAGATCATCAGCGTGGACGATCTGGAAAACTGGGTGGGCCGCGGCGTTCCGTCGTCACGAACTGGTACAGGTGAGTAAACGTCGCGGCCCCAAGAATGGGGATCACGAGGTTTAGCAGCGGCACCGTCAGCGGCATCGCCATCAGCGTGCCCGCCGCCCAGACGGTGAAAAAGTGTTTGCGCCGCAACTGTTTGGCCTTCACCCGGCCAATACGGCGCATGGCGACCAGCATGAAATATTCACGCCCCAGCAAAAACCCGTTCACCGCCCAGAAGATAAAGATCGCGACGGGCGCAAAGGCCACGTAGAGGATCAGCGCCAGCACGTTCACCCCGACGATCACGCCAAGGAAATTCACGGTATCGCGCAGCGCTTCCCAGAACGGTGTGCGGGGTTTCTGGGCCAGATGGGGGTAATGCTCCGCCTCGACCGCGTCGGCCACATCGTCGAGAAACATCGAGGTGATCGCCGAGGCGACAGGGATCATCAGGAATACCGACAGCAGGAGCATCAATGCCAGCGCGCCCCAGCTGAGCAGGTCATCAATCCACTGCACTTCGCCCAGCATTGGAATCCACACCTCGTCGCCGGCGATCCAGCCGATCAGGCTGGCAAATCCTGCAGCGGCAGCGATCATCAGCGCGACCGTCAGCGCGATCCCGATGCCCAGCACACGGGCAAAGCGCGGATCGCCGATCTGGCCAAGGGTCAGGCCAAACGCCCGGAAAATCGCGCCTATAGCCATGTCGTGATGCTTTCGAGGTCCGGGCGCGGACGCTCGGGCGGGGCGGCGCGCGCGGTGCCGATGTGAACGATGCCCGCGATGCGCTCGTGTTCCTCAAGGCCAAACCCCGCGCGCATGAATTCGCGGTCGTGGCTGGCCCAACCGCTGAGCCAGTTCGCCCCCCAGCCCGCCGCAAGCGCGGCATTCACCAGCCCCAGGCAGACACAGCCGGCGGAATAGGTCTGCTCCAGCGCGGGGATCTTTTCGGAGGGTTTGTGCACCTCGATCACGGCCACGGCGAGGGTGCCCTGATCGAATTGCGCGCGTCCCTTGACGATCTGTTCGGCCTCCAGCCCCAGCGCCTCTCCGCGCGCCTGCGCAAGCGCGGCCAGCGGGGCCATGGCGTCGCGTTCGATCACGATGAAACGCCATGGCTCAAGCTTGCCGTGATCCGGCACACGGGCGGCGGCGGTGAGCAGGGGCATCAGCAGATCACGGTCGGGCACCGGGGCGGTCAGCGTCTTGGCCGGGCGCGAGCGGCGGGTTTGCAGGAATTCCAGCGCGTCGGGGTTTGGGGTCGGCATCAGCTCAGCTCTCCAGCTTTTCGGCCATCTCGTCGATGAGCGTGCGGGTCAGGGCGGCGGTGCGGGCGTTGGGCTGGCGCCCGTCGAAAGCGGCGCCAAGCGGATCGGGGGCGGTGTGGCGGCTTTCCGACAGCGCCTCCAGCACGGCGTGGCCACAAAACGGCACATAGACCTCGGAATAGCCGCCCTCATGCGCCAGCATCAACTTGCCGCCGCAGATCTCGCGGGCCAACGCCTTGATCCGGCGGGTCATTTCGCCAAAGGCGCCGGCGGTCAGCTGCATCGAGGCGAGCGGGTCGGGGCAGGCGGCATCGAACCCGCAGGCCACCGCGATGAGATCGGGTTTGAACGCGCGGATCTGCGGGATGACGATCCGCTCAAGCGCGTGCAGGTAGCCGTCCGCGCCCGTGCCGGCGGGAAGGGGCAGGTTGATGTTGTATCCCGCACCGGCGCCTGCACCGCGATCGGCAAAGGCGCCCTTGGGGTGCGGATAGTTGCCTTCCTGGTGCAGCGAGATCGTCAGCGTATCGGCGCGGTCATAGTAGATCTTTTCGGTGCCGTTGCCGTGGTGCACATCCCAATCGAGCACGACGGCGCGGGTGATGTGCCCCTCGGCGCGCGCGGTTTCCAGCGCGATGGCAAGGTTGGCCATCAGGCAAAACCCCATCGGCGCGTCGGGTTCGCAGTGGTGCCCCGGCGGGCGGCTGAGGGCATAGGCGTTCTCGACCTCGCCGGTCGCCACGGCGCGCATCGCAGCGGTGGCCAACCCCGCCGAGAGCGCCGCGACCTCAAAGCCGCCCTGCGCGAAGGGCGCGTGATACCCCAACTCGCCACCGCCCGCGTCCGAGACTTCCTTGAACCGGTCGAGATAGCTGGCGGGATGCACCCGCTCTAGGGCTGCGCGGTCGGCGGGATCGGCGCCCTGCATCGACAGATCGGCGGTGATGCCGGTCACTTCCATCAGATTGCGAAAGCGCCGCTTTGTCTCGGGGCTTTCGGGCAGGCCGCCGGCGGCCATGGGTTGCACCAGCCCGCCCAGCGGCAGCGTAAAGGCATAGTCACCGCCCGCGTGCCAGAATGTCCGTTCGTCCCAGAAAAATCCCGTGCTCATCGCCCCGCCTTTCGATCCGCGCCGTCGTTCGGGGATAGAGATAGGCGTTCCGGGAGGGCATCACAAACGGGATTTCGCGGTGTGCACCGGGTATGCACCGTGTGTACACCGCACGTGCACACACGGAATGGCGAAATGCATTCCAGTGCAGATTGGTATGCGCTAGGCTACGCGTCATGAGATTCCCTGTTCCCTCTTGCCGTCGGCGGCCAGCGGCCCGCGATCCTTTGCGGAGGGCCGCGCGTGGCTGACGGCGGGTATGATGCGGCACAGGCGGCGGCTGCCTCGCAAAGCGGCGATGCCGTGGGCGGCGGATGTGCGGGTTGCCACACGGGCAACTGGATCCACGTTCGCTATGAATATACCGAAGGCGATCCGGTCACCGACGCGGTTTATGTGGTTCAGACCCCCAACGGCGGAGAGCCGGGCGGCGATGTCATCACCGAAGGCGTGATCTCGATCGGGCCGGATGCGCCGCATCAGTATGTGCATGTGGATCTGGGCGATCACGCTGGTCCGGTCGAGGTCTTCGTCTTTGACGATCCGACGGAGCCTGTTCCCTACACTGAGCCCGCCCCCGTCGAGGATGAGCGCGGCTGGTTTGCCCGCGCGGCCGATGCAGTCATGAGCGGCGCCGATTGGGCGTGGGACGTGGTTCAGGGCGATTTCAACGAGGATATGACGACCGGGCAGATCATTACGAATGCCATCGTCACGGCCGTCCCCGGCATCGATCAGGTCGCCGATCTGCGGGATCTGGTGGCCAATGGCAAGGCGTTGATCTGGGACAAGCGCTACACCGAGATCGGCGTGTGGGTCGGCGTCTTTGCCTGCCTGATCGGCCTGATCCCAAGTCTCGGCTCGCTGGCGAAGGGCGTCATCAAGCTGGTCTGGCGGCAGGCCGGTGAGGTTGGCAAGATCCTCATCTACATCAACAAGGCGCTGCACAGGCGGATGCCGCAGGTGAATGGCTACCGTTTCCTGAAAAAGCTTGCCGATGAGCTGCCGGGGCACGTTGCGTTCGTGACGCAGAAATTCAACGAATTTCTGGATATGTGCACTGACCGCATCCCCTTCTTTGGCGGGGGCGAGTTGCGCGAGACGATCGAGACCGTGCGCGCGATGGCCAACGAGATGTTCCCCGCGTGGCGCGCGAAATTCAGGAAAAACTGCTGCGGGGCCTGGCCGATTTCGCGTCGCGCGCGTGGATGGTCATGCCCGGCCAGGGTATCGTGATCCGCCGTACGATGCAGGCCACGCGCCGCGCCTACGACAGCTGGCAGGACACAATGCGGCGGGTCGGGTTCGACAAGACGGCACTGGAGGCCGGCGCCGAACCGATTGATGACGCTGCCAGGGCGCTTGCGCGGCGCACGCCCGAGCTGTTCAAGGAGTGGTACGACGATATTCTGCGCCAGTTACCTGAAGAGTCCGCCCGGCATATGCGCGCAAGCGAGGGCTACTACCTCAACAATGTTCTGCCGTCGTTTTCGAGCAAACCCGAGGTAATTCCGCTGACCGGCGATGGCGCGCTGTTTCGGGTGATCGACAAGCCGGACGGGCACACCGGCGGGTTCTGGAGCCGCAACATTCCCGACGATGACGAAGCGGTCTGGCGCTCAAGGAATGCAGTGCTGCAAGGTTGGAACGAAGGCGGTGCCTTTATCAAGGCGACGGTCCCACCGCCGCCGGCGGCACTGCGCGGACCCATCGCGCCACAGATTTCCGAAGCGGACCCGAACATGATGCTGCGGGGCGGGGACGAGCAGATCTTCCTCCCCGGTCCGCGTGAGGGTGCGATCGGGGAGGATCAGGTGACGGACTACTGGCATACCGGATGGAATGACAGGGCGCCGACCAGCCCCTCACGTGCGTCGATGCGTGCGGGCAACCCGAACGAGTGTGACAAATGACGCCAAAACCCGCCTTTGAAAACGCGATCCGCGCGTTCGACGCCTATGCGGTCGGGCTGGAGCGGCTGGCCGCGGGGATGCAATCGGGTGCGATCCCCGCGACGCGGATGGCCGCCTGTCTGGCGCGCCCTTCTGTGACAGCGGCGGACGTGCAGGACCTTGCCGGGAAGGTGGCGCGGATCGCGCGGCAGATCGAGGCACAGCTAGGCAAACCGGATGTGGATATCGCCGTGATCGCAACCATAAGCGGCGTTCGGTCGATGGTCGGGTTGGCCTACGACGTGCTGACCGACGATTGCCCGCAGGTTCCACCGGCGCATGAAGCATTGGAGCCTGCGATGGCGGCGATGGACGCGGCCTTTCCGCGTTCGCCGCAGGGGGAATATACCTCGTCGGCGGTTGCGGATTACCAGACCGCGTTGGAGCGCAGCAATCCGTGGCGCTGACGCCCGGTTATCCGACCATGCCGACGATTTCGTAGGTCTTTTTCAGAATCGGCGCGGTGATCTCGCGGGCTTGCTCTGCGCCTTTGGCCAGCAGCTTGTCGATCTCGCCCACGTCATCCATCAGCCGCGCCATCTCGGTCGAGATGGGGGCGAGTTTGGCCACCGCCAGTTCGGCCAGCGCGGGTTTGAACGTGCCGAATTGCTGCCCGCCTACGTCCGCCAGCACCTGATCCACGGTCTGTTCGTTCAGCGCGGCGTAGATGTTCACCAGATTGCGCGCCTCGGGGCGGTCCTTGAGGCCCGCAGCCTCGGAGGGGAGCGCGTCCGGGTCCGTCTTGGCCTTGCGGATCTTCTTGGCGATGGTGTCGGCGTCGTCGGTCATGTTGATGCGGCTGGCATCCGACGGATCTGATTTGCTCATCTTCTTGGAGCCGTCGCGCAGGGACATCACGCGGGTCGCGGCCCCTTCGATCACCGGCTCCGTCAGCGGGAAGAAATCAACGCCGTAGTCGTGGTTGAACTTGGCCGCGATGTCGCGGGTCAGCTCGAGGTGCTGTTTCTGATCCTCGCCCACGGGGACGTGGGTGGCGTGATAGACCAGAATGTCGGCGGCCATCAGCGCCGGGTAGCCGAAAAGGCCCAGTGAGGCGGCCTCGGCGTTCTTGCCTGCTTTGTCCTTCCACTGGGTCATGCGGCCCATCCAGCCCATGCGCGCCACGCAGTTGAAGATCCAGCCCAGCTGCGCGTGCTCGGGCACTTGTGATTGGTTGATGAGGATGCTCTTTTCCGGCGAAATGCCCGACGCGATAAAGCCCGCCGCAAGCTCGCGCGTGTTGCGTTTGAGATCCGCAGGATCCTGCCAGACGGTGATCGCGTGCAGATCGACCATGCAGTAGACGGTTTCAAAATCGCCCTGGTTCTGCATGTCGACAAAGCGTTTGATCGCGCCCAGATAGTTGCCAAGGGTCAGCCCGCCCGACGGCTGGATGCCGGAAAAGACGCGGGGGTGAAGGTGGTCTCGCTCATGGCGCACTCCGAAGGGGCTGGAATATGGGTCGCGATGGGCTTACCCATGCCGCAACTCCCCGTCAACGTGAGAGATCCCATGGCACATGATGAGCCTCCGTTCGAGCCTCCGGTCAACCCGCTGCCGCCGGTCGTGGTGGTGCTGTTCCTGATCATCGCGGGCGTCGAGGCGGCGCTGACGCTGGGCGAGGCGGGGCTGATCGGCGGGCCGCAGGCCGTGGGCTGGCGGCTGGGGTTGGTGCGCGACTGGGGCTTTTCGGGCGATATCTTTGACGCGATGGTGTCGCAGGGGCGCTGGCCGCTGGAGCATCTCGCACGGTTGCTGACCTATCCGTTCATTCACCTGACATTCACCCACGCGCTCATCGCCATCGTGCTGATGCTGGCGCTGGGCAAGATGTGCGCCGAGGTGATGGGGCAATTCGCCATGCTGGCGCTGTTCGTGCTGTCGGGCATCGGCGGCGCGTTGGCCTATGCGCTGCTGCTGGACGATCCGGTCTGGCTGGTGGGCGCCTACCCGGCGGTCTACGGGCTGATCGGCGGATACAGCTTCCTGCTGTGGCGCCGGTTGGCGGGCACCGGGTCGCAGCAGTTTCGTGCGTTCTCGCTCATCGGGGTGCTGATGGGCCTGCAACTGGTGTGGAGCCTTTTTGCCGATGTGGGCAATGGATGGGTGGCCGAGCTGGCCGGGTTCGTCACCGGATTTGCGCTGTGTTTCATTGCAGCGCCCGGCGAATGGGCCAAGATCCTGACGCGGTTGCGTCAGCGTTAGCCCTTGCGCCGGACGGCCTGTTTGAATTCCTGCAAGCGGAAGGCGCCGATCAGCTGGCCCGATCCGAAATAGCTGACGGCGGCGATGACGATCAGCAGTAGCAGTCCCAGCCCGCTCCACCCCGGCATGGCGAGCAGGGTCGTCAGCTGCACATTGGCAAACCAGACGACCGCGCCCATGATGACGGCGGCGACGAGGATGCGCCAGATGCGGCGGCGAAAGCGGTCGTCCATGCGCACCGTCTCCCCCCAGCGGCGCGCGCCGATGGCGAGGGCCGCGTACATCGCCCAGCCCGCCACCGTGGCGGCGACGGCGGGGGCGAGCCAGCCCACGACCGGCGCAAGGCCCACCGCAAGGCCCGCGTTGATAACCATGGCGAGGATCGCAAAATAGAACGGGCGTTTGGTGTCGGCGCGGGCGAAATAGATCGGTTGCACGATCTTTTGCAGCACAAAGGCCGGCAGGCCCAAGCCGTAGATCATCACCGCCGTGGCAATCGCCGCGCTGTCGTCGGGGCCGGAGGCGCCCCGCTCAAACAGGACCGACACCAGCGTGAGCGGCACCACCATCAGCGCGATGGCCGAGGGGATCGTCAGCGCCAGCGAGACCTCCGCCGCGCGGGACAACGCGTGGCGCGCGCCGGTGTCGTCCCCGCGGACAGGCGCCGGGACAGATCGGGCAGCAGCACAATGCCCACCGCGATACCGACAACGCCGAGGGGCAGTTGATAAAGCCGGTCGGCGGCAAACAGCCAGCTGACCGCGTTTTCGTATTGCGAGGCGACAAGCTGTCCCACGACAAGGTTGATCTGCATCACGCCCGACGCAAGGGCGGCGGGCAGGGCGATTATGACGAGATCGCGCATCTGCGGGCTCCACCTTGGGCGGCGGGGGCGGATGGCGAAACCGGCGCCCGCCGCCGCGCGCCACGTCAACGCCAGCTGCGCGATGCCCGCCAGCGGGATTGACCAGACGAGCCAGGTGATTGCCGGGCTTTGCGTTAGATGGGCAAGCGTGAGCGCGGTGATGACAAAGATATTGAGCAGCACGGGCGCCGCAGCGGCCACGGCAAAGCGCCCGGTCGCGTTGAGGATGCCGGAAAACAGCGCCGAGAGGGACATGAAAAGGATGTAGGGAAAGACGATGCGCCCGTAATCCACGGTCATGTCGAACCGCGCGTCGCCGGTGAACCCTTCGGCCGTCAGCCAGACGAGACCCGGCATGAAAACCATGCCGAGCCCGGTGAGGATCAGCGTCACGAACGCCAGCCCGCTGAGGGCCTGCACGGCAAAGCCCTGTGGATCTTCCCCCGCCTCCAGCCGTTTGGAGAACATCGGCACGAAGGCCGCGTTGAATGCCCCTTCGGCAAAGAACCGGCGGAACATGTTGGGCAGGCGGAAGGCGGCAACAAAAGCGTCCATCACCGGGCCGGGGCCGATCAGCGACAGGATCAGCACCTCGCGCACGAACCCCAGAACGCGGCTGAGCAGCGTCCAGACACCGACGGTGAAAAAGCCCGTGAGCAGGCGGATGGGTTTCATGGGGCCTCGTGCGCTACGCTTGGGAGTGGGGGTAGCCCTGTGCGCGGGCGGGCGCAATGGTTTCGCTTGTGCGCGCGCGTGATTGCGGGAAGGATCGCGGCGATGACGAAACACCGGATCATGTTGTTTGGCGCCACCGGCACGGCGGGTGCGGGGGCGCTGGTGGGCCTGCGCGACGCGGGGCACGAGGTCGTGTGCTTTGGCCGCAGCGCGCCGGAGGGCGGCGCGGAATTTGTGCGCGGGGATGTGACGGATCCGCGCCAGCTGCGCGCGGCGTTTGCGGGGCGCGGGATCACGGCGGTGGTGAGCTGTCTTGCCTCGCGCAGCGGTGCGCCGCGCGATGCCTGGGCGGTGGATCACGGCGCGCAGCTGGCCGTGCTGGCGGCGGGGCAGGCGGCGGGGGTCGGGCATCTCGTGCTGCTCTCGGCGATCTGCGTGCAGCGGCCAAAGCTGGCGTTTCAGCAGGCCAAGCTGGCGTTCGAGGCGGCGCTGATCGCGTCGGGGCTGCGCTATTCCATCGTGCGGCCCACGGCGTTTTTCAAATCCCTCTCGGGGCAGGTGGCGCGGGTGCGGGCGGGGCGGCCTTTCATGGTGTTCGGTGACGGTCGGTTGACCGCGTGCAAGCCGATCAGCGACCGCGATCTGGGGCGCTATATCGCTGGCTGTCTGGACGATCCGGCGCGGTGGGACGCGGTTTTGCCGATTGGCGGGCCGGGGCCTGCGATCACGCCGCTGGACCAGGTGGCAATGCTGTCGGATTTGCTGGGGCGTGCGGTGCCGGTGCGTCGGGTGCCGGTGGCCTTGCTCGATACGATTGCGGGGGGATTGGGCGCGCTGGGCAAGCTATATGCACCCGCCGCCGAAAAGGCGCAGTTGGCGCGCATCGGGCGCTATTACGCGACTGAATCGATGCTGGTGTGGGATGGTGCGCGCTATGACGCGCAGGCGACGCCCACGTTTGGCAGCGATACGTTGCGGAACCATTATGCGGCGCTTCTGGCGGGGCAGGCGACGGTGGATCTGGGCGCGCACGGGGTTTTCTGAGGGGGCGGCTACTGCTCGGGTGCTTCAGGCCCGCGCTCCAACGGAAGGGGGCGCGCCAGGATCGCGAGCGTTGCGAGGCAGGCAATGCCCGCCAGCGTGTACCATCCAAGGATGCGTTGCAGATCTGCGGTGGGCAGCAGCCCCGTGCTTTCTGCGGTGGTGGAGGCGGCCATGAGGGTCGCGGCGAACACCAGCTTTCCCGCGAGGCTTTTGAGCGAGAGATAGGTGGCGCGGGTTTGTGCGGGCAGAAGCGGCTGGATACGCGCGAGGATGAACGGATTGGCCAGCGCATCCGGCACCATGCGCAGCGCAAGCACGGCGATGGCGAGCGTCGCGGTCGTCAGCGACAGCGTGGCGTTCAGGGCGAGTTGCAACGCAAAGGCCGCAAGCAGCGTGAGCGGCAGGCCGAGGCGGATGCGCAGTGGCAGCGCCACGAAGGACACCGCGACCGAGATCGCCATCATGACCGCCGTGATCGCACCGCTGACCAGCGGCGCCTCACCCGCAAGGCCGATGGTGTCGAGCGTTTCGCGAATGAACGGTTGGCCAAAGACAAAGGGCAAATGGCTGAAGCCGTACATCAGCACGCCAAGCGCAAAGAGCCAGGCGAGCACGGGATGGGTGAGCGCGCCGGTCAGCGCGCGCAGATCGGCGCGGGCGGTGGTGGTACGGCTGCGCGGCGGCTCTGACAGGCGCAGGGTGAGTGCCAAGGCCGCGAGAAAGGCAAGCGCGGTGGCGTAGAACGGCAGCGTGGGTGCGATCTGTGCGAGGGCCCCGCCGATGACGGCGGAGAGCGCAAAGCCGGTGAAGGAAAACCGCTGCACCCGGATTTCCTGCGCCTCGACCTCCTGCGTGCGGCCCGCCGCGTCGAGGGATTCGTACAACAGCGATGTATCGGTGCCCGAACGAAAGGCCGTGGAGGCGCCGATCAGCGCCTGACCTAGCGCAAACACGGCAAAGCTGTCGCCGGTCGCGAGCGCAAGGCACCCGAGTGCCCCGCAGAGCGCCGAGAGCGCGAGGGTAAAGCGGCGGCCGATGCGGTCGGAGAAAACGCCGGAGGGTACTTCGATCAGGGTCGTGGCAATGTCGTAGACGGCGTACAGCGCAATAGCCTCGGCGCCCGAAAGTGTGCCCTGGAAATACAGGAACCACGTCGCCTGCCAGAACAGCATGCCGTTGAGAAAGTAGAACCACGGCAGGGCGGCGATGGTGCGGTTTGGATCCATCGCGTGAGGGTAGGGCGCGATGCGGCATTGGGAAAGGGCCGTTGGCGGCGGTTTGACGCAAACGAGGGGCTGGGGCACGAATGATTGGGGGAGGAAAAGGGCCGACGGCTTGGCGCGCGCAGGGTGATGGGGGCCTTGTCGACGCTTAGTCCTCCGCGCGCTCGACCCCCTGGGCAATCGCGGCGCGCAGGCGCTTTTCCAGCGTGCGCTGTTTGCTTTCGGAGTGGTATTTCAGCCCGAACATATCCTTGACGTAGAAGGTATCGACCACCTGCTCCCCGTAGGTCGCGATCACCGCGTTGGCGATGTAGACGTTCGAATCCGCCAGCGCGCGCGCCAGATCATAGAGCAGGCCGGGGCGGTCGCGGGTGTCGACCTCGATGATGGTATAGATCTCGGAGCCGTCGTTGTCGAAGCTGATGGAGGTCGGCACGCGGAAGGCTTTTTCGCGTTTCTTGACCTTGTCGCGGGATTTCAGCGCGTCGCGCGCGATGACTTCACCGCGCAGGGTTCGTTCGATCATCTGGCGCAGGCGGGGCAGTTTGGAAGCCTCGTAGGCGTTGTCCTCGGCGTCCTGGATCCAGAAAGCATCGGTGACATAGCCGTCTTTGGTTGTGTAGCTGCGCGCGTCGACCACATTGGCCCCCACCAGCGCCAAGGCCCCCGCGAGCCGGGCAAAGATGCCGGGATGATCGGGCATGACGAAACACGCGCGCGTGGCGTCGCGGTCTTCGTCGGGGAAGAGGTCGATCACGATCTCATCCTTGTTCTGATCGCGCAGCATCTTGGCAAAGGCCACATGGGCCGTGACGTGCAGCCCCTGCCAATAGGGATCGTAGTGCCGCGCGGTTTCGGCACGCAGCGCCTTTTTCGGCCAATCGGGCAGCGCCGCACGCAGGGCCTGTTTGGCCTCCGCGCCGCGGTTCGAGCGGTTGAGCGCCTCCATCCCTTCCTCAAGCGCGCGGTCTGTCTGGCGGTAAAGCGCGCGGATCAGCACGGCTTTCCAGTTGTTCCAGGTATCGGGCCCCACGCCACGGATGTCGCAGACCGTCAGCACGCACAAAAGATCGAGGCGTTTGACCTCGCGCACGGCCTTGGCGAAATCGCGCACGGTGCGCGGATCGGCGATGTCGCGTTTCTGGGCCATGTCCGACATCAGAAGGTGGTAGCGCACGAGCCATTCGACCGTGTCGACCTCGTCTTGCCGCAGGCCCAGACGTGGGGCCACCTTGCGCGCGATCTGGGCGCCGAGGATCGAATGATCCTCCTCGCGGCCCTTGCCGATGTCGTGCAGCAGAAGCGCCACGTACAGCACGCGGCGGTTCACCCCGCGCGCGAGGATTGAGGAGGCGACGGGCAGCTCTTCTTCCAGCTCGCCCTTTTCGATGCGCGCAAGGTTGGCGATGGTCTGGATGGTATGCTCGTCCACGGTATAGCTGTGGTACATGTTGAACTGCATCATCGCGACGATGGGCTCAAACTCGGGGATGAAGGCGGCAAGCACGCCCAATTCGTTCATCCGCCGCAGGGCGCGTTCGGGATTGCCGTGCTTGAGCAGCAGATCCAGGAAGATGCGCTGCGCCTCGGGGGCGGTGCGGAATTGGTCGTCGATCAGGTGCAGGTTTGCCTTGATCGTGCGCATGGCATCGGGATGGATCAGCATGCCGGTGCGCAGCGCTTCCTCGAACAGGCGCAGCAGGTTCATCGGATCGGCGAGAAAGTCGGCGTCATCCTCGATCGCAATGCGGTTGTGCACGACCAGATAGCCGGGTTTGATCCGGGGCTTGCGGCGAAAGATCCGCTCCAGCAGGGGCTCTGATTTGACGTGCATGTCTTCGAGCTTGGTCAGGAAGATGCGGGTCAGATCGCCCACGGCGGTGGCGTGACGGAAATAGGCCTGCATGAACACTTCGACCGCGCGGCGACCGCCCCGATCCTGGTATCCCATGGCCTCGGCCACCTGCACCTGCATGTCGAAGGTCAATTGCTCGGTCGCGCGGCCGGTCAGCAGATGCAGATGGCCGCGCGTGGCCCAGAGAAAGTTTTCGGCGGCGGTGAAGGTCTCGTATTCTTCGGGTCGAAAGACGCCTTCGGTCACCAGTTCAACCGTGTGGTGCACCTTGTGGATATGTTTGGCGATCCAGAAGAGCGATTGCAGATCGCGCAGCCCACCCTTGCCTTCTTTGACGTTGGGTTCAACGACATAGCGCTGGCCCTGCCGCAGGTGACGGTTGTCGCGCTCTGCCAATTTGGCCTCGATGAAATCACGGCCCGTGCCGGAAAAGAGATCCGCGCGCAGGGCCGTTCCCAGATCCTGCGCAAGTGCTGCATCCCCGCAGATAAAGCGGTATTCGAGCAGGGAGGTCTGGATGGTGAAATCCTCTGCCCCAAGCTTTACGCAATCGCGGATCGTGCGGCTGGAATGGCCAACCTTGAGCTTGAGATCCCAAAGCATATACAGCATCGCCTCGATCAGCGTCTCGGCTTCGGGCGTGATGCGGCTGGGCGTCAGGAACAGCAGATCCACATCCGAAAAGGGCGCCATTTCTCCGCGCCCGTAGCCGCCCACGGCGATCACGCTGAAGGGGGATTCGGGCGGTGCCTTCACCAGCCTGTCGCGGGCGGTTTCCAGCACGGTCTGCACCAGACAATCGGTCAGGTAGCTGTAGGCGCCGGTCATGGCGCGGGCGTCGAACGGGCTTTGTGCAAAGCGTTCCGCGATCAGGGCGCGGGCGTCGCGTTGCGCGTGACGCAGGATGTCGAGGATGGCCGCGCGCGCATCCTTGCCTGTGACGGCGGCGATGCGGGCGGCGATGCCGACGCTGTCGAATATCTCCTCCGGCGCCGCGAGAAGGGCGGGCGCCGAAGGGGGAAGGGCGGTTTGGGTCACAAAGGGCTCAGAACCCGGCGCCGCCGAAGGCCTGCGGCGCGCCTTCAAGCACGACGACCGCGTTGTTGCGCACGGTCGCCACGGCAAGGCCACGATCGTTGGTGCCGTCCGCGCGCAGACGGAAGATCCCGCTCGCGCCCTTGAAGCCCGCGCCCTGCGTCAGGGCGGCGCCGGACAGCGCGTTGGATTTGCCTGCCTTCACAAGCGACCCGACGGCGGCGATCCCGTCAAAGGCAAGCCCGGCGATGTCCAGCGGACGCTCCCCGTAGGCCTGAGCGTAGCGGGCCGAGAAGGCGGCGGAGGCACCGGGATCGGGCAAGGCGAACCATCCCTCCTGGATGCCGCGCAGCGACAGGGTTTGCGACGGGATGTCCCAGCGGCTCAGCCCGATGTATTTGGTCGTGTCGGGGGACACGCCGGCGCCGGGCAGTTGATCAGCAAAGAGCGGCAGGGCGGTGGCGGAATTGGCTGTCAGGAACAGCGCATTGGCGTTGCCATTGTCGACGGCGGCCTTGACCCGGGGGATTGCCGCGCGCACGGATTCCTGGCTCAGCGCATAGTCGACCGTGCCCGCGAGGGTGGCACCATTCGCGTTGATCGCTTTCTGGATCGCGTTGCGGCCCAGCTGCCCCCCGATGTCATTGGCGTGCAGCACGACGATCCGGTCGCGGTTCTGACGCTTGGCATAGCCGACCAGACGGCGCGCGGTATTGTCAAAGGTGGGCCCGAGCACAAAGACGTTGCCGCCGGCGATTGTCGTGTTGTTGGAGAACGACAGCACGTTCACCCCGGCGGGTGCTGCGGCGACACCGGCGGCATTGGCCGCCTCGCCATAGACTGGCCCGAGGATCAGCTTGGCCCCGTCCGCAATGGCCTGCGCGGCGGCCGTGCCTGCGGTGCCGGCCTGCCCTGCGGTGCCATAGACGCGCAGATCGATCTGCACCCCGTCCAGATCGCGGATCGCCATGCGCGCCGCGTTCTCGAGGTTCTTGGCCAGCAGGTTGTCCGCCGCAGAACCGCCGCGCGGCACCAGAAGGGCGATCGGCACGGGGGCGGATGTATCGATGCGCGGGCCCGAGGATCCGCCAAGACCGCCCAGTGCTGCGGGATCACAGGCCGCCAGCGCCAGCAGCGCCGCGGGCAGAGTAAACAGCCGCGTGAATTTTTGCGTGATGCGACGGATGGCAAACATGGATACGGTACTCCCCAGACAAGGCGCGATAGGCGTTGAACCCGCGCGAATTGCGGGCATCATAGAGTGTGCACGGAGAGGGTCCAGCGTTGAATATCCATAGGCAGAAACTGGCGGCCGGGATCATTTTTGTCGGGGTGCCCATCGGTACGGCGCGCGACATCACCCTGCGGGCCCTCGACACGTTGGCGAGCGCCGATGTCCTGGCGGCCGAAGACACCCGCAGCCTGCGCAAGTTGATGGATATCCACGGGGTCGCGCTCGACGGGCGCCGGATCGTGGCGCTGCACGATCACAGTGGCGACGGCGTGGTCGAGCGGCTGGTCGACGCGGCGCGCGAGGGCCAATCGGTGGCCTATGCCTCCGAGGCAGGCATGCCCCTGATCGCGGACCCGGGGTTCGAGCTGGGCCGCGCGGCGCGCGCGGCGGGTGTGCCGGTGACCTGCGCGCCGGGCGCGTCGGCGGTACTGACGGCGCTGGCCATCGCCGGTTTGCCGACGGATGCCTTTCACTTTGCCGGATTTCTGCCCAACGCGAAGGCCGCCCGGCTGACGGCACTGAGTGCGCTGGCGGGGTGCCAGGCAACGCTGGTCTTCTACGAATCGCCCAAGCGGTTGGGCGCAATGCTGCGCGACGCGGCGCAGGCGCTCGGGGTGCAGAGGCAGGCGGTGGTCTGCCGGGAATTGACCAAGAAATTCGAGGAAACACGCGCGGGCACCCTCGCCGAACTGGCCGAAACATACGCGACCGAAAAGCCCAAGGGCGAGATCGTGGTTCTGGTGGACCGGGGGCGTTCAGAGTCTGTTAACTTTGATGATTTAGAGATGATGCTGGAACATGCGCTTGAAGGGCAGTCGATGCGCGACGCCGTCGATGCGGTGGCCACGGCGCAGGGACTACCGCGTCGATTGGTCTATCAAAAAGCACTTGCGCTGCGGCAGTCCGGGGATGCGGAGGAATGACAGGATGACAAAGGCAAATGCGGTACATCGCGGGGCGATGGCCCATCACGCAGGGGCTGCGGCAGAGCACCGGATCGCGCAGGATTACGAGCGGCGCGGCTTTTCACTGGCGCGGCGGCGCTGGCGCGGGCGTGCGGGGGAGATCGATCTGATCCTGCGCGACGGGGATGGGCTGATTTTTGTGGAAGTGAAGCAAAGTGGCAGCTTTGCACGCGCGGCACAGCGGATCACGCAACGTCAGATGCACCGCATATACGCCAGCGCCGAAGAGTTTCTGGGAGGAGAGCCACGCGGCGCGCTTACGGATGTCCGCTTTGATGTCGCACTTGTGAATGATTACGGCGAGACGCAGATCATCGAAAACGCTTTCGGCCACAGCTGAGGCATTGCACAGGGCGGTCCGCTTTGCCATCTAGATGGCAGCAGCAAGGATAAGCCCATGAAAATTGCCTTCCAGATGGACCCCATCGGCGACGTCGATATCAACGCAGACAGCAGCTTCCGCCTGGCCGAGGAAGCGCAGGCGCGCGGTCATAGTCTGTTTTTCTACACGCCAGACCATCTTGCCTATCAGGAGGGGCGGATCACGGCGCGCGGTCAGGACATGACTGTGCAGCGCGTGGCAGGCGATCCGGCGGTGCTGGGCGAGATGCGCGAAGTGGATCTGAGCGATTTTGATGTCGTATGGCTGCGGCAGGATCCGCCGTTCGACATGCATTACATCACGTCGACCCATCTTCTGGACCGTCTCAAGCAGACGACACTGGTCGTCAACGATCCATTTTGGGTCCGAAACTTTCCCGAAAAGCTGCTGGTGCTGGATTTCCCTGACTTGACCCCCCCCACCGCCATCGCCCGTGACATCGCCACGCTGCGCGCCTTTCGGGAGCGGCACGGGGATGTCATCCTCAAGCCGCTCTACGGAAATGGGGGAGCGGGCGTGTTCAAGCTGACCAAGGATGACAGCAACCTCAGCTCACTGCATGAGCTGTTTACCGGGTTCAGCCGGGAGCCATTGATCGTTCAGAAATTCCTGCCGGATGTGTCCAAGGGCGACAAGCGCGTGATCCTCGTCGACGGGGAAGCCGTCGGTGCGATCAACCGTGTGCCCGCCGCCGGGGAGACGCGGTCGAACATGCACGTCGGCGGGCGGCCGGAGAAGGTCGGTCTGACCGCGCGCGATCGCGAGATCTGTGACCGGATTGGCCCGCTTTTGAAAGAGCGTGGGCAAGTGTTTGTCGGGATCGACGTGATCGGTGATTATCTGACTGAGATCAACGTGACCTCCCCCACCGGTATTCAGGAGCTTGAGCGGTTCGATGGCGTGAACATCGCGGCCAAGGTGTGGGACGCGATCGAGGCACGGCGCGGATGAGCCGTCGGCGCGGTCTGCTGAATGGCTGGCTGCGCCGGGTGGAAAAACGGCGTCTGCGGCGGGGGACTCCGGATCAGCTGCGCCGCGCGCTCGAGGTGGAGGCGCGGGTGTTCTTCTTTGCGCCGCGCGGCACGGTACGGCGCCGCATCTCTTTGAGGTCTGTGCCCGCGCTGGTGCTTGAGCCCCGTGGGGCGCGCGCGGAGCGGGTATTGTTCTACATTCACGGGGGCGGCTTTGTGTTTGGCAGCCCCGAGACCCATCACGCCATGGCCGCCACGCTGGCAGGCATGATTGGCGCGCGGGCTGTTCTGCCGCGCTACCGCCGCGCGCCTGAGCATCCGTACCCCGCCGCCCCGGACGACGTGCGTGCGGCCTGGGATGCGCTGATCGCCAGCGGTGTGGACCCCGCGCAGGTCGTGCTGGGCGGGGATAGCGCGGGGGGTGCGCTGGCGTTTGGCCTTCTGGCTGCGCTGAGCGTCGAGGGGATGGCGTTGCCCGGTGCGGCGTTCGGATTCTCTCCGCTGACCGATCTGACCTACGGCGCAGAGAGTTTGCAGCGCAACGCGGCGGCGGATGTGTTGCTGCCCGCGGAACGCGTGGATGAATTGGCGCAGACGTTCCTGTGTGGAGCTGATCCGCGCGATCCACGCGTCAGCCCGATCTTTGGCGCGTTCGGCCCCGAATGCCCCGCTTGGATCACGGTGGGAGATACGGAGATTCTGCAGGACGATGCCCGTGGCCTCGCGGCTGCCCTGCGCCGGGATGGTGCCGACGTGACGCTGATCGAGGCGCGTGATTGCCCGCATGTCTGGCCGATCTTTCACAATATCCTGCCGGAAGCGCGGGAGACGCTATCGGCCCTCGCCGCGTGGATCAGGACGCGTCAGGGTTGGGCAGACGAAAGCTGAGCGCTTCGGCGATATGCGGTTTGGCCACTGTGCCCGACCCGTCGAGATCGGCGATGGTGCGCGCAACCCGCAGCACCCGGTGGTAGCCGCGCGCGGAGAGGCCAAACCGCTCGGCCGCGCGGCTGAGCAGATCGCGCCCGTCCGCGTCGGGGTTGGCCATGCGTTCGAGCGTGTCGCCCTCGGCGTCCGCATTGCAGGTCACACCGTCCATCCCGGCAAAGCGCGCGGCTTGAAGCGCGCGGGCCGTGGCGACGCGTGCGGCCACGTCCGCCGACCCCTCCCCCGCGGCCGGTAAATCGAGATCGGCGTAGCTGACCGGCGGTATGTCCACGCGCAGGTCGAACCGATCCATCAGGGGGCCGGAGATCCGGCCAAGGTAGTCCTCGCCGCAGTGCGGCACGCGGGCGCAGGCGCGGGCCGGGTCGGGAAGATAGCCGCATTTGCAGGGGTTTGCCGCCGCGATCAGCATGAATTTGCACGGGTATTTTACGTGTGCGTTGGCGCGGGCGACCATGACTTCGCCCGTCTCGATGGGTTGGCGCAGGGTTTCGAGCACGGTGCGCGGAAACTCGGGGAACTCGTCCATGAAGAGCACGCCGTTGTGGGCCAGCGATGCTTCGCCCGGCTTTGCCTGCCGCCCGCCGCCGATGATCGCGGCCATGGATGCCGTGTGGTGCGGCTCGCGAAAGGGGCGCGCGCGGGAGATGCCGCCCGCGTCCAGCAGCCCGGCGATGGAGTGGATCATCGACGTCTCCAGCGCCTCGACCGCCGTGAGCGGTGGCAGGATCGACGGCAAACGCGCGGCGAGCATGGATTTGCCGGAGCCCGGTGTGCCGATCATCATCAGGTGGTGTCGCCCGGCGGCGGCGATTTCCAGCGCGCGCTTGCCGCGTTCCTGGCCCTTGACGTCGCGCAGATCGCGTGCGGTGGGCAGGGCTGCAACCTCGCCCGGTTCCGCCGGTGCCAGTGGCACCTGACCGGTAAAGTGCCGCACCACATCGCCCAGCGTTTGCGCCGCGATGACCTGACAGGCATTGACCCACGCCGCCTCCGCCCCCGAGCCGAAGGGGCACAGCAGGCTGCGATCCTCGCTTGCGGCGGTCATGGCGGCGGGCAGGGCGCCGGTGACGGGCACAAGCGCCCCGTCGAGTGACAGCTCACCGAGCGAGACGACCGTTTCCATCACGTCGGCGGGCAGGATTTCGAGGGCGCACAGCAGCGACAGCGCGATGGGCAGATCGAAATGACTGCCTTCCTTGGGCAGGTCGGCGGGGCTGAGATTGATGGTGATGCGTTTGCTTGGCAGGGCGATGGCAAGCGAGGACAGCGCGGTGCGCACCCGGTCGCGTGCCTCTGACACGGCCTTGTCCGGCAGGCCCACGATGGAGAACGCGGGCAAGCCGGGGGTGACAGCGCATTGCACTTCGACCGGGCGCGCGTCGACGCCCTGAAACGCGACGCTGTGCGCGCGTGCGACCATGTGAGAGCCTCCCTGATCCGGCGGCGTTAACCATGGCGCAGGGAATCTTTAAGAAAGGTTAACGGACGTCAGGCAGGCCAGGGATCGGCGGCGCCGGCGGGTGGATAGGGGAAGGGATCGTAGGTTTGCGTCAACCCGTCGGCCCGCCACGCGACAAAGGCGGGATCGGTGATGGTTGTCTCGCAATACCGGCGCGCGGCGTCCGAGATGGGCAGGTTGTATCCGATCATCCGGGCGCAAACCGGCGCGTAGAACGCATCGGCCAGCGTATACTCGCCAAAGAGCCACGGACCGGATCCGGCCATTTTCCGCGCGCTGGCCCAAAGGGTTTCAATCCGCGCAAGATCCGCCCACACAGCGTCCGAGGGCGCAAAATCACGATCGACATGGGCCAGTTGCATCGGGCAGGCGCCCCGCAGCGCGGTGAACCCCGCGGCCATTTCCGCGCAGAGCCAGCGGGCATGGGCGCGCCGGGCGGGATCCGTGGGCCACAGGCCCGCGTCGGGGTGACGCTCTGCCAGGGTTTCGGCCATGGCCATGGTTTCCGCCACGACGATCCCGTCGGGGGTGCGCAGCGTCGGGACCGTGCGCGCAGGCGCCAGATGCGCCAGATCGGCGGCTGTCGTCCCGGCGTAAAGGCCGACGAGGTGTTCGTTGAAGGGCAGGCCGAATTTTTCCAGCATCAGCCACCCGCGCAAGGACCAGCTGGAGAAGAGCCGGTCACCGATATAAAGATCATAGGTCATGGCGTGACCCTACGCAGAGGCCGGACGCGCGACAAATTCAATTTTGCGCCGGGTGGGATCACGCGACGTGATTGATCCGCTCGACGCGCCAGTCCCCCGCGTCATGCGCGACCGTCGTGATCGAGATATTGTCGATCTTGTGCGCCATCGCTTCATAGGCGGTCACACCGAGGGCGCGTTGCACCTGCGTCAGCACGACGCCGAAATGCGCGACGGCGATGATATGGCTATCGGGATGCGCAGCGTTGAGCCGGTCGACGACCGCATCGACACGGGCGCGCGTCTGGTTCCACGATTCCCCCTCGGGCGCCTGAACATCGCCCGGCTTTTCCCAGAAATCGCGGCTGAGCCGGGGATCACGGGCGGCGACGGCATCAAAGCGCATGCCGTCCCACACGCCAAAGTCGATTTCGCGCAGATCCGCCGTGTCGGGCAGGCG
Organism: Sulfitobacter albidus; assembly: GCF_018200035.1. Classification (NCBI taxonomy): domain Bacteria; kingdom Pseudomonadati; phylum Pseudomonadota; class Alphaproteobacteria; order Rhodobacterales; family Roseobacteraceae; genus Sulfitobacter; species Sulfitobacter albidus. Next base: position 111,116 of record NZ_CP073581.1, read on the forward strand.
GGTGTGCGAGGGGCCGGCCAGCGCATCCGCCGTGTCGCGTGCGCGGATCAGATCCGAAGAGATCAGCAGCGCACGGCCGGGCAGCGCGGCGCGCACCCGCGCGAGGAAGGCAGTATCGCTGAGATCTGCGGGCACATCGCGCCAGCCGACAAAGGTTTTTTCGTGGGTCGGGCCGTGACGCACCCAGTGCCAGACGGTCATGGCAGGTCTCCTTTCAGGACGACGGGCAATCCCGCGACGATCATCACCGCCAGATCGGCTTCGGCGGCGAGCGCGATGTTGAGCCGGCCCTGCGCCTCGCGGAACTGCCGGGCAAGGCGATTGTCCGGCACGATGCCGTGGCCAACCTCGTTAGAGACGACGACCCAGGGCGCGGGGCAGGCCCGCAGCGCGTCGATCAGCGTGTCTTGCGCCGCCGCCAGATCGTTTTCAGCCAGCAGATGATTGGTCAGCCACATGGTCGCGCAATCAACCAGAACGGGCGACTCGGGGGGATATTTTCAAGAATTGGCGCGAGGTCAAACGCCGCTTCATGGGTGGTCCAGCGGGCGTCGCGGCGGTCTTTATGCACTTTAACCCGAAAAAAAGTCTCGTCGTCCTGAATGGTGCTCGTCGCGACGTAATTTGCCGTTATGCTATTGTTAAGAATTACGTTTTCCGCCCATACCGATTTGCCCGAGGCGGCGCCCCCTAACACGAAAGTTCCTTTCGACAACATTTCTCGTAACCTTTCGTGAACCTTTGTGCATTTTCGTGCGTATACTCCGTAATTGATCACCATAAGGTGGCACTCAACCTCAGGGGAAGCGACATGGCGATAGGAACGGCGCAAGATTTTTCGCTGACACGGACAGCGATGAAGGCGGAACTACTGGATGCGGAGACGGAGCTCAAGCTTGCCTACGCCTGGCGGGATGAGCGATGCGAGCAGAGCCTGCATCGTTTGATCACCGCCTACATGCGGTTGGCAATCTCCATGGCTTCGAAATTCAAACGCTACGGCGCCCCGATGAACGATCTGATCCAGGAGGCCGGGCTGGGCCTGATGAAAGCCGCCGATAAATTCGACCCCGATCGCGGCGTTCGGTTTTCGACCTATGCAGTGTGGTGGATCAAGGCATCGATCCAGGATCACGTGATGCGCAATTGGTCGATGGTGCGCACCGGCTCGACATCGTCGCAGAAATCCCTGTTTTTCAACATGCGCCGGGTTCAGGCGCGGCTGGAGCGGGAAGCCGCCGCGGTAGGTGAGACCCTCGACAAGCACCAGCTGCGGCAGATGATCTCGACAGAGATCGGCGTACCGCTGCACGATGTCGAGATGATGGAAGGGCGCCTTTCTGGGTCCGACTATTCGCTGAACGCGACCCAGTCGACAGAGGACGAGGGCCGCGAGTGGATCGACGCGCTGGAAGACGACAGTGCGCAGGCCGCCGAGCGCGTCGAGGACAGCCACGATACGGAAAAGCTGCGTGGCTGGCTGGTGGCGGCGCTGTCCGATCTGAACGATCGCGAGCAGTTCATCGTCCGCGAACGCAAGCTGCGCGATCAGCCCCGCACGCTTGAAAGCCTCGGGCAGGAGTTGAGCCTGAGCAAGGAGCGGGTGCGCCAGTTGGAAGCGGCGGCGTTCGGCAAGATGCGCAAATCGCTTGAGATGCAGTCGCAAGAGGTGTTCCATTTCCTCGGATGAAGACGGGTAGCGGTTTTTTGAGATTTGGCGCGGTCCTTGGGGCCGCGCTTTTCTTTGCGCAGACGCTGTTGGCCGAGGTGCCGGCGACCGCGCGCGCGGCTGATATCGTTTTCCTGGGCGAACAGCACGACAATCCCGACCACCATGCGCGGCAGGCTGAATGGGTGGCGGCCCTTGCGCCGCGCGCGCTGGTGTTTGAAATGCTCACGCCCCGGCAGGCGCAGCGCGGCGCCCGCGAGGACCGTGCGGATGCGCGCGCACTGGAGGGCGCATTGGAGTGGGAATCGTCGGGCTGGCCCGATTTTGCGATGTATCATCCGATATTCCGCGCCGCGCCGGATGCCGCGCTCTACGGGGCGGGTGTGCCGCGTGCGCAGGTGCGACGCGCGCTGGAACGGCCTCTCGCCGAAAACCCGCTATCGGCGCGCTATGGGCTGGATCGCCCGGCCCCGCAGGCCGAGCAGGCGCAGCGCGAGGCCGGGCAGGACGCGGCGCATTGCGGGATGCTTCCGGCAGAAATGCTGCCCGTGATGGTGGACGCGCAACGTCTGCGTGACATGACGCTTGCCGATGCCGCGCTGCGCGCGCTCGATGAGACGGGCGGTCCGGTGGTGGTGATTACGGGCAACGGTCACGCCCGGCTTGATTGGGGCGCGCCTGCGCTGGTGGTCCGTGCGGCGCCCGAAGTGTCGGTATTCTCGCTCTTGCAGGGGGAGGCTGGCGGCACGCCGCCGGGGGGCGGATCGCTGACGTTGGATGCGCCCGCGCCCGCCAGCGGCGATCCCTGCGCGGCCTTTCGCGACTGACAGCACTGGCGCGCCTTGCACGCTCTGCCTATGCTGCGCGCAAATTGGGCGAAGGGGCACGATATGCTGGCTGGCAAACATGTTCTGCTGATTATCGGCGGCGGGATCGCGGCGTTCAAATCGCTGGATCTGATCCGGCGTCTGCGCGAACGCGGCGCCACGGTAACGCCGGTGCTGACGCGCGCGGGCGAGGAGTTCGTCACGCCCCTATCCGTCTCTGCTCTGGCCGGGACGAAGGTGTTTCGCGATCTCTTTGATCTGGGTGATGAGGCGGAGATGGGCCATATCCAGCTGAGCCGCGTGGCCGATCTGGTCGTCGTGGCCCCGGCGACCGCCGATCTGATGGCCAAGATGGCGCAGGGGCACGCGAATGATCTGGCCTCTACCCTGTTGCTGGCGACGGACACGCCCGTGCTGATCGCCCCGGCGATGAACGTGCGGATGTGGGAGCACGCGGCCACCCAGCGCAACCTTGCGACGCTGCAGGGGGACGGCATCGCCGTGGTGGGGCCCAATGAGGGCGATATGGCCTGCGGGGAATACGGCCCCGGACGGATGGCGGAACCGCTGGAGATCGTGGCGGCGATCGAGGCGCGGCTGGCCGATGGGCCGCTGAAGGGCAAGCGGGTGCTTGTCACCTCGGGCCCCACGCATGAGCCGATTGATCCCGTGCGCTATATCGCCAATCGGTCGTCCGGCGCGCAGGGGACGGCGGTGGCGCGGGCGTTGGCGGCGCTGGGCGCGCGGGTGGTGTTCATCACCGGCCCGGCGGATGTGCCTCCGCCCGAAGGGGTTGAGGTGGTGCGCGTGCAGACTGCCCGCGAGATGCAGGCGGCGGTCGCGGCCGCGTTGCCCGTGGATGCCGGTGTCTTTGCCGCCGCCGTGGCCGATTGGCACGTGGCCACCGCCACGGACCGCAAGCTGAAAAAATCAAAGGACGGTTTGCCGACGCTCGCGTTTGCGGAGAACCCGGATATCCTGCGCGAGGTCAGCCAGCGCGCGGAGGGCCGACCCGCTCTGGTTGTAGGTTTTGCCGCCGAGACCGATGACGTGATCGAAAACGCCACCGCCAAGCGGCTGCGCAAGGGGTGTGACTGGATCGTGGCAAATGATGTCTCTCCCGCGACGGGGATCATGGGCGGGGCGGAGAATGCCGTGACGCTGATCACCGACGCCGGGGCGGAGACGTGGCCGCGCATGGCCAAGGACGCCGTCGCGCGCAAGCTGGCCGAGCGGATCGCGCAGGCGCTGGTCGGGTGAGCGGCCCCGTGGTGCGGCTGATGTGGGAGGAGGGGGCCGACCGGTCGCTGGAGCTTCCCGCCTATGCAACGTCCCAGGCGGCGGGTGCGGATCTGCGCGCCAACCTGCCTGACAGGACGGCGATCACGCTGGCACCGGGGCAACGCGCGCTGGTGCCCACCGGTCTGCGGATCGCGCTGCCCGAGGGGTGGGAGGCGCAGATCCGGCCCCGCTCGGGCCTTGCGCTGCAACACGGGATCACACTGCCCAACAGCCCCGGCACCATCGACGCCGATTACCGTGGACCGCTGGGGGTGATCGTGATGAACGCGGGCGATGCGACGTTTCGCATCACCCACGGCATGCGCATCGCGCAGATGGTGGTCGCGCCGGCGCCGCAGGCTAGCTTTGCCCTTGTGGAGGCGCTGGATGAGACGGCGCGGGGCGCGGGCGGCTTTGGCTCGACCGGAACGGAGTAGCGATGCTGGTATTGATCTTGGCCGGGGTGATCTGGGGCCTTGGCGTGGCGATGGGCACGCCAAGGCCTGCGCGGTGGACGATGATCGGTCTGTTGCTGGTGGCCGTGATCGCCCTGAACCTCGTACTGCCGGAGGGCAACCCGCTGCGCGCGGCGACCGGTGGGTCGGCGGCGCCGTGGTTGATCCTTGCGGGGCTGGGTGGTGCCGTCTGGGGGTATTCGCGCGTGATCCGTGGGGTCAGGGAGCGCACCGGCGTCGATGTGCGCGCGCCTGTCCTGCCGGCCGGGCAGCCCGACCGTTTTTCCGATGTCGAGCTGAACCGTTACGCGCGGCACATCGCGCTGCGCGAGGTGGGCGGCGCGGGTCAAAAGGCGCTCAAGGATGCGTCCGTGCTGGTGATCGGGGCCGGGGGCCTTGGCGCGCCGGTGCTGCAATACCTCGCGGCGGCGGGGGTGGGCACGATTGGCGTGATCGATGCGGATACGGTGGAGAATACGAACCTGCACCGGCAGGTGATCCACCGCGACGATGCCATCGGAATGCCCAAGGTGTTCTCGGCGCAGCGCGAGATGGAGGCGCAAAACCCCTTTGTCATGGTGCGCCCCTATAATCGCAGGTTCGACGACAGCATCGCGCCTGAGTTGGTGGCGGAATACGATCTGGTGCTCGACGGGACGGATAATTTTGACACGCGCTATCTGGTCAATGCGACCTGCGTCGCGGCGCGCGTGCCGCTGATATCCGGCGCGCTGACCCAGTGGGAGGGGCAGCTGAGCGTGTTCGATCCTGCGGGCGATGCGCCCTGCTATTCTTGTGTCTTTCCGCAAGCGCCCGAACCGGGTCTGGTGCCCTCCTGCGCGGAGGCGGGGGTGATCGGGCCCTTGCCCGGTATCGTTGGATCCATGATGGCGCTGGAGGCGATCAAGGTGCTGACGGGCGCTGGCACGCCGCTACGCGGTCAGATGCTGATCGTTGATGCGCTCCACGGCGAGAACCGCACGATCGGCATTACCCGGCGGCCCGATTGCACGACCTGCGGCACCCCCGTTGCGCAGGGCGCCTGACGGCTTAGGTTGAGGGCAAAGGAGATCTGCCCATGACATCGCCCAACCCGCTGCTTGAGACCTGGAACACGTCCTTTGGCCTGGCGCCGTTCGACCGGATCAGCGACGACGATTTTGCCCCCGCGCTTGATACCGCGCTGGCCGCCCACGCAGCCGAGATCGCGGCGATCGCCCAGAACCCCGAAACGCCCGACTTCGCCAATACCATCGAGGCGCTTGAGGCCGCAGGCCGACAGCTGGACCAGGTGCTGGGCGTGTTCTTTACCGTGGCGGGGGCCGACAGCAATCCCGCGCGCGAGGCGATGCAGCGGGATTTCTCGCCCAAACTCTCGGCCCATTCGTCGGCGATTGCGTCGAACAAGGCGCTGTTTGCGCGCATCGACGCGGTCTGGAATAGCCGCGACTCCCTCGACCTTACGGATGAACAGGCGCGGGTGCTGATGCTGACCCACCGTGGTTTTGTCCGCTCGGGTGCCGCGCTGGAAGGCGCCGAGGACACCCGCCTGCAAGAGATCAAGGCGCGGCTGGCGCTGCTGGGCACTCAGTTCACGCAGAACCTTCTGGCGGATGAGCGGTCGTGGTTCATGGAGTTGACCGAAGCGGATCTGGAAGGGCTGCCGGATTTTGTCGTCGATGCCGCCCGTGCCGCCGGGGCTGAAAAAGGGGTGGATGGCCCCGTTGTGACGTTGTCGCGCTCGCTCATCACGCCATTCCTGCAATCCTCCCCGCGCCGTGATCTGCGCGAACGCGCGCATCGCGCATGGGTTTCGCGCGGGGCGAACGGCGGCGAGACGGACAACCGCGACATCGCCGCCGAAATCCTCAAGCTGCGGCAGGAGCGTGCCACCCTGCTGGGCTACGCCAATTTTGCCGAATACAAGCTTGAAACAGAGATGGCCAAGACACCGCAGGCGGTGCGCGATCTGCTGATGTCGGTCTGGGCGCCCGCCAAAGCGCAGGCGGAGGCCGACAGCGCCATTTTGCAGGACATGATGCGCGCGGATGGGATCAACGATGATCTGGCGCCGTGGGACTGGCATTACTATTCGGCCAAGCGGCGCGCGGCGGAGCATGATCTGGATGAGGCCGCGCTGAAGCCCTATTTCCAGCTGGATCGCATGATCGAAGCGTCGTTCGCCTGTGCGCACCGGCTCTTCGGGTTGGAGTTCAAACCGCTCGACGTGCCGCTTTATCACCCCGATTGCCGGGCGTGGGAGGTGACGCGGAACGGGGCGCATGTGGCGGTGTTCATCGGCGACTATTTCGCGCGCGGCTCCAAACGCTCGGGCGCGTGGTGCTCGGCCATGCGCAGCCAGGCGAAATTCCCGCAAGCGCAGGCGCCGGTGGTCATCAACGTGTGCAATTTTGCCAAATCGGATCCCGCGCTGCTGAGCTATGACGACGCGCGCACGTTGTTTCATGAGTTCGGCCACGCGCTGCACCAGATGTTGTCGGATGTGACTTATGAAAGCGTCAGCGGCACGTCGGTCGCGCGCGATTTTGTGGAATTGCCCAGCCAGCTCTACGAGCATTGGCTGGAGGTGCCCGAAGTGCTGGGCGAATACGCGACCCACGCGCGCACGGGCGAGGCGATGCCGAAGGAGCTGCTCGACAAGGTGTTGGGGGCGGCGACCTACGACATGGGGTTCCAGACGGTGGAATACGTGGCCTCGGCGCTGGTGGATCTGGCGTTTCACGACGAGGGCGTGCCGGAGGATCCGATGGCGAAACAGGCGGAGGTTCTGGCGCGGATCGGGATGCCCGAGGCCATCGTGATGCGCCATGCCACGCCACATTTTGCGCATGTCTTCGCGGGCGACGGCTATTCCAGCGGGTATTACAGCTACATGTGGTCGGAGGTGATGGATGCCGACGCGTTCGAGGCATTCGAGGACGCGGGCGGCCCGTTCGACCCCGAACGTGCGGCGGCGCTGGAGGAGCATATCCTGTCGACCGGCGGCAGCGCCGATGCGGCAGAGCTCTATGTCGCGTTCCGGGGCCGTCTGCCGGGGGTCGAGGCGTTGCTGAAGGGGCGCGGGCTGGCCGCCTAGCCGAATTTTTTGAAAAATTCGGTCCGGAATTTTGCAAAATTCCGGTCAGCGGTGCGGGCGTCAGTAGCCCAGATCACGGTCCACAAGGTTGATGAAAGGCGCGCCCGCCTCGCCGCGCCGGATGTTCTCCACGATCACGCGCGCGGCGGTGCTTGCGCGGGTGTCGGCGGCGATGTGGGGCGTGATCGTCACCCGCTGATGTGCCCAGAACGGATGGTCCCGGGGCAGTGGTTCTACGCGAAAGACGTCCAGCGTGGCGTGGGCGATTTGCCCGCTGTCCAGCGCTGCAATCAGGGCATCATCGTCGATAAGTGGCCCGCGTCCGGGGTTGATGAGAAACGCACCGCGCGGCATCTGCGCGAAGGCGCCCGCGTCAAAGGTGTTTTCGGTGGCGGGGGTGTCGGGCAGTAGCGCAATGGCAATTTCGGCGCGGGCAAGCGCATCGCGCAGTCCCGCGTCGCCGTGCAGGCAATCGACGCCCTCAAGCGTCTTGGCGCTGCGCGACCAGCCGGACACGCGGAAACCCAGCCCGACCAGCGCCCGCGCACAGGCTTGCCCCAACGCGCCCAGCCCGAAGATCACGACCGAGCGTTCGGACGCCAGCGGCGGCGCCTTGGGCGTCCATTGGTGGCCCGGATTGACGACATGGCTGTCCATGCCAAGGTGATGGCGCAGCGTGTGGCCCGTCACCCATTCGACCATGCCTTGCGTCAGACCGGGATCGACCATTCGGGCGAGCGGGATCTGCAACGTCTTGTTGCCCACGATCTTTTCCACCCCGGCCCAGAGGTTCAGCACCGCTTTGGCGCGCGTGTAGGGCGTGAAATCCTGTAGCGGGCTGTTGGGCGCATAGACGATGTAATCGACATCCGCGGGCGGGATGTCCTGCGCCAGATGCGCGTCTATCCCTGCGTCGTTCAGGGCCGCGCGCAGGGGCGCTTCGTAGCTGTCCCAGCGCGCGGGTGTCGCTGCGAATAGCACGTTGATCATCGCGCGAATGCCCGGTCCATGGAGGCGAGGCCCTTCACCTCGATCGGGTTGCCGGAGGGGTCGCGGAAGAACATTGTCGATTGCTCGCCGGACTCTCCGGGAAAGCGTGTCTGCGGTTCAAGCTCGAATGCGACGCCTTCGGCGCTCAGCCGGTCTGCGAGCGCGCGCCAATCGTCGTATTCCAGCACCACGCCGAAATGCGGCATCGGGACCATGTGATCGCCCACGCGCCCGGTGTTTTCGACGGCCATCAGGGGGCCCAAGTGACACGAAAGCTGATGACCGAAGAAATCGAAATCGACCCAGGTGTCGGTGCTGCGCCCCTCCGTGCAGCCCAGAAGCCCGCCGTAGAAGGCGCGCGTGGCGTCAAGGTCGCTGACGTTGAAGGCGAAGTGAAAGATCGACATGGGGCTACCTCGGACGGTGGACATGGGCGGATTGCACGAGGCCGAAGGCCAACAGCAGAACCAGCATCGCCGATCCCCCATAGCTGACCAGCGGCAGCGGCACGCCGACGACGGGCGCGAGGCCCATGACCATCGACATGTTCACCGCAAAGAACAGGAAGAAGTTGAGCGCGATCCCCAGCGTCAGCAGCGATGAGAAGCGGTCACGGTTCATCACCGCAGAGACCACGCAGAACACGATCACCAGCGCGTAGAGCGTCAGCAGGGAGATCCCACCGATAAAGCCGAACTCTTCGGCCAGCGTGGTAAAGATGAAGTCGGTGTGTTTTTCCGGCAGGAAGTTCAGTCGCGACTGGGTGCCCTGCATGAAACCGCGGCCCGTCCAGCCACCCGAGCCAAGCGCGATCTTGGACTGGGTGATATGATAGCCCGCGCCAAGCGGATCGGAACTTGGATCAAGGAAAGTGTCGATGCGGCGGAACTGGTAATCCTTGAGCAGTTGCCATTCAGTGCCGCGCGACTGGAACACCGCCGCGATGAGCCCGGCCCCCGCCGCGATGACGGAGGCGAAATAGGCCCAATGCACACCCGCCAGAAACATCAGCCCGCCCCCCGCCGCCAGCAGCAGGATCGCGGTGCCCAGATCGGGCTGGCGCAGGACCAGCAGCGTCGGCAGCACGATGATCAGGATCGGCAGAAGCACCCACAGCGGACGCGAGGTCTTTTTCGCGGGAAGCCAGTCGTAGTAGGCGGCAAGAAACATCACCAGCGTGATCTTGGTCAGCTCGGATGGTTGCAGGCGGAAGAAGCCCAGATCGATCCAGCGCTGCGCGCCCATGCCGGTGGCGCCGAAGAATTCGACGGCGATCAGCAGCATGATCGATACGCCATAGGCCACACCGGCCAGATTGCGCCACATCCAGATCGGCACGAGGCCCACGGCGATCATCAACGCCAGCCCCACGCCAAAGCGTTTCATCTGCGGCTCTGCCCATGTCGACAGGTTTCCGCCGGCCACGGAATAAAGCATCAGGAAACCGGTGCCCGACACCGCCGCCAGCAACAGGATCAACGGCCAGTTGAGGTAGAGGATCTTGCGAAATCCGGAGGGGACGTGTTTGACCGTGGATTCAAGATAGCTCATGCCTGATCCTTGCCCTTGGCAATGCGCGCCTGTGGTTTGACGTCGCGCAGGCGGCTTTGCTGTATCTTGATCCGGGCGCGGTCGGCGGTTGGATAGGCCTCAAGCGGGGGTTCCCCGTCGTAGAGCGCCTGCAACATCACGTCGCGCGCGATGGGGGCCGCCGCGGTGGAGCCGCCGCCGCCATGCTCGACCAGCACGGCGCAGGCGTAGCGTGGATTGTCATAGGGGGCAAAGCTGACGAAAAGCGCGTGGTCGCGCTGCTCCCACGGCACCTCATTGTTGTTGACCACCGCCGAGCGCACCTGACTTGTGCCCGTCTTGCCCGCCATGCGCAGCCCGTCGGCGATGATGCGGCTGCGGTAGGCGGTGCCGCGCCGGTCGTTGACGACGGCGTACATGGATTTGCGCATCTTTCGCAGGTTGTTTTCGTTCATGCCCAGGGGGCCACCGCCAAGGATCGGTTGTTCCACCCCGTTGACCGATTTCACCAGCCGCGGCGCAATTGCGCGCCCGGTGGCAAGCCGCGCGGTCATCACGGCCAGCTGCATGGGGGAGGCCAGCATGAAACCCTGCCCGATGGAGGCGTTGACGGTATCGCCGATCACCCAGCTTTCGCCGCGGTTCTGAAGCTTCCAATCCTTGGTGGGGGTCAGCCCGGAATTGACCGAGCTGAGCGCAAGATCATGCCGTTCGCCCAACCCGAAGCGCCGGGCCATGGCCGAGATCTTCTCGATCCCGACCTTGAGGGCGAGATCGTAGTAATAGACGTCGCAGGAGCGTTTCAGCGAGGTTTCCAGATCGACCCAGCCGTGGCCCGCGCGTTTCCAGCAGTGGAAGCGGCGACCGCCGATTTCCAGATGGCCGGGGCAATAGACGGTCTCATCGGGGCCGACGATACCTTCCTCGATCGCGGCCATGGCGGTCATCATCTTGAAGGTCGATCCGGGCGGGTAGGCGCCTTGCACGGTCTTGTTGACCAGGGGTCGGTATTTCGATTGCAGCAGCGGGTCGTAATCCTTTGAACTGATCCCGCCGATAAACAGGTTCGGATCGTAGGAGGGGGCGGAGCAATTGGCGACAACGTCACCGTTTTCGCAATCAAGGATAACGACGGCGGCGCTTTCGCCTTCGAGCCGGGCCTGCACGTAGTTTTGCAGCTTGGCGCTGACGGTCAGTTGCAGATCGGCGCCCGATTGCCCCTCGCGGCGCGACAGCTCGCGCATGACGCGACCCGTTGCGTTGACCTCGACCTGTTTGGTGCCGGCCGCGCCGCGCAAAAGATCTTCCTCGCGGGCTTCGACGTTGATCTTGCCGATGTTGAAGCGGGGGATGCGCAGCACCGCGTCGGGGTCTTCCAACGCGTCGAGGTCTTTCTGGCTGACGCGCCCGACGCGGCCCACCACATGGGCAAAATCCGATCCGCGCGGGTAGACGCGGGTCGAGCCCACCTCGGGCGAGACACCGGGCAGGGCGGGGGCGTTGACCGACACCGCGCTGACCGCGTCCCAGCTGACGTCCTCGGCGATCGTGACGGGCAGAAACGGGGCGGAGCGTTTGATTTCGGCCAGCGCATCGGCGCGCTCTTCCGGGGTGAGGTCGATCAGCGTGGCCAGGCGGTCGAGCACGTCCTCGACGTCGCCTGCGTCCTCGCGCACCATCACGATGCGGTAGCTGGGCACGTTTTGCGCCAGCTGCACGCCGTTACGGTCAAAAATCTCGCCGCGTTTTGGCGGGATCAGGCGGATGTTGATGCGGTTTTCCTCGGCCAGCAGACGGAATTGATCGGCCTGATCGACCTGAAGATACCGCATCCGCGCGGCCAGCCCGCCCATGAACAACAGCTGCGCACCGCCCAGCAGGATGGCGCGGCGGCTCAGCTTGCCGTGAATAGCCTCTTTTTCGGCTCTGCTGCGTCTCATCCTGTCTCCGTCCTACGCGCGTTGTCCAAGGGCATCCAGTTCACCGGGGGCGGATTTGCGCACACCCATGACCGTGTGGGTGATGGCAACCACGCCCGGGTAGATCACAATCGTCGCCGCAAGTTCCAGAAGGCTCAGCCCCAGTTGCGGCGGCGGGATAAGCAGGACTGATAGCACGATCCGGTTGAGGAGCAAAATCCCCACCAGCAGCATCGTGACTGCGACCCATTCGCCGCCAAAGGTGCCGTCGCGCAGGGTCCGGCCGCGCATCTTGAGGTTTTCGCAAGCCAAGAGCGCCAGCAGCGCCCACAGGCCGGGCGGGCGTTGCAGCAACAGATCGGCGGTCAGAAACACCAGCGCCAGAGACAGCGCGGGCACGTACTCGGGACGGCGCAGCGACCAGGCAAAGGCAAAGCAGATCAGCAGATCGGGGGCGACCCAGAAACGCGGCGCGCCCTGATCCAGCAGCGCCCGCAGGCGCGCTTCCGCCGGGTCGATCTCGGCCAGCGGAGGCGAGAGTTCGGGCGCAAAAAGGCCGATGGGCTGCGTGTCGATGGGCAGCAGGTAGAAAAACAGGATCAGCAGGGCGAGCACGACAAAGCCCGCGCGCATCAGCCACAGCCGAATGGGGGAGAGTTCATCCATCGCCGCTCACTCCACCGGGGCAACCAGCGCGTCCTGCGCGGTATTCTCGGACGTGTCGAGGCCGTCACTGATGACCGAGGGGGTGTCGCGCACCGGGGCGGTGCCGTGATGGCGCAGCACCTTGAGGAATTCGAGACGTTCGAAATCGGCGGCCAGCCTGACCCGCAGGCGCCCGCCCGGATCGGCGGCGATCTGGCCGATCAGCAGCCCTGCGGGAAACACGCCCCCGTCGCCTGAGCTGATGACGCGGTCACCCGGGCGCACCTGATCGGGGTTTTCCAGAAAATCGATCGGCGGCGCGCCGGTGTTGTCACCGGCCACAATCGCGCGCTGGCCCGAGGGCTGGATCACCGCCGGGATGCGGCTGGAGGCATCGGTGAGCAGGATCACCCGCGCGGTATTTTCGCCCACGCCAGAGATGCGCCCGACCAGCCCGATCCCGTCCATCGTGGCCCAGCCTTCGACGATGCCGTCCCGCGCGCCGACGTTCAGCAACACCGACTGCCGGTAGGGGGAGCCGCTGTCGGCCAGCACCACGCCGGTGATCTTGGTCAGGCGCGGATCCAGCCGCACCTTGTTGAGATCCAGCAGTCGTGCGTTTTCCTGCTCCAGCTGGAGGGCGGCTTCCTTCCAGGTCTGCATGCGCCGCAGTTCAGAGCGCAGTTCCTGGTTCTGCTCGGCGAGGCGTTGGTAGCTTTGGAAGTCGCGCAAGAGGTTCACGGTGCCGGTCACGGGCGCCATGGCCCAATCGAGATTGGGCATCAGCCGGTCGGTGATCTGCGCGCGAAACCGTTCGACCCGCGGGCTGTCGATGCGCCACAGCACGAACACGCCCGCCAGTGCCAGCACCAGCACGGCCAGCAGCAACCGCCTTAGCGGGGTGGTGTAGTCCTGCGATGTGCTGCGATCCTTGGCCATGGCTCTCTGCGGTTGGGGCGCCGGGGCGGCGCGCGGGGGTCAACCGGAGTGTGCCGCCCTTCGCGACCCCGGATCAAGCCCCGGGCCGCGTGCGGTGCCCGGTCTTAGCTGTCGTAGTCGATGGCGTGGCGGAGCTGCTTTTCGTACTCCAGCGCCTTGCCGGTGCCCAGTGCCACGCAATTGAGGGATTCGTCGGCGATGGAGACCGCCAGCCCGGTCTGCTCGCGCAGTGCAAGATCCAGATCGCCCAGCAGCGCGCCGCCGCCCGTCAGCATGACGCCACGGTCGACGATGTCGGCTGCCAGATCCGGCGGCGTCGTCTCAAGTGCGGTCATGACCGCCTCACAGATTTGCTGCACCGGTTCGGCAAGTGCTTCGGCGATCTGCGCCTGGGTGACTTCAATTTCCTTGGGCACACCGTTCAGCAAGTCGCGACCGCGGATCTGCATCGAGGTGCCGCGCCCGTCGTCGGGCATGCGCGCTGTGCCGATGGAGGTCTTGATCCGCTCTGCCGTCGTCTCGCCCACCAGCAGGTTTTGCTGGCGGCGCAGGTAGCTGACGATGGCCTCGTCCATGCGGTCTCCGCCCACGCGCACGGAGCGGGCGTAGACGATATCACCGAGCGACAGCACCGCGACCTCGGTTGTCCCGCCGCCGATGTCGACGACCATGTTGCCGGTGGGATCGGTGATCGGCATGCCCGCGCCGATGGCCGCCGCGATAGGTTCGGCGATCAGGCCCGCGCGCCGTGCACCCGCGCGCAGCACGCTTTCACGGATCGCGCGCTTTTCCACCGGGGTGGCGCCGTGGGGCACGCAGACGATGATCTTGGGCTTGGAGAAGGTCGAGCGTTTGTGCACCTTGCGGATGAAGTGTTTGATCATCTCTTCTGCGGTGTCGAAATCCGCGATCACCCCTTCGCGCATCGGGCGGATCGCCTCGATGCTGCCCGGCGTACGGCCCAGCATCAGCTTGGCATCCTCCCCGACGGCGAGCACTTTTTTCACGCCGTCCTTGACGTGATAGGCCACCACCGATGGCTCCGACAGGATGATCCCACGCCCCTTGACGTAGACGAGCGTATTTGCGGTGCCGAGATCGATCGCGATATCTGAGGAAAACAGACCGCGGAAGTTTCCGAAGATTGACATGGCTCACCTGACAGACGCCGAAGGGCGCATAAAATTCCATTGTCCCGCGACTCTGACGAGGCGCTGGCTAGGGGCCTTATAGGGCCCGGCGGGAGCGGGTTAAAGGGGGCGTGCAAAAGCCGCTCGGCATGTTTTGGCCGCTGCGCTAGATTGAGTTGGACAGGCCGGGGTGCCGGAAAAGTTGAAGGAGACGACCGTGAAGAAAATTCAGACACTTGGCGTGCATCACATCACGCTCACCGGGGCGGACCGGCAGTCCAGCATTGATTTCTGGGAGGGCACGCTGGGCATGCCGTTCCTGTTCGATCAGCCAAATCTGGATGACCCCGACGAGGGGCATCTGTATTTCGACCCCGGTGACGGGCGGTTGATCACGATCTTCACCAATGAGGGGCGCCGTCCCGTGCACGACCGAACGCCCACCGATCCCGGCTGCGTGCATCATGTGGCGTTCGAGGTGGATCGCGCGATGTTCGATCAGGTGATCGACCGGCTGGAGGCGCGGGGCGTGGGCCATTCGGGCGTGAAGGACCGCGGTTTCATGCATTCGATCTATTTCAAGGATCCGCTGGGCCTGCTGATCGAGCTTGCGTGCTATACTTTCATCCCGCCGCGCGGATCCAGCCACGCCGAGGTGATGCTGGAGGCGCACAAGCTGCGTGTCGCGCGGGGCGACAACAACATCCTGCGCGCACATCTGGCCGATGCCTGCGTGATGATCGTCGAGCGTTCCCAAGGGTCGCTGAGCGAGGACCGGGGCGCGCGAAATCCCTATGCTTGACGTGATCGTGGCCGGATCACTCCGGCCACGGCGTTTCTGTCGGGCGGTGTCAAATCTTCGGCGAAGATTTGTGTCCAGACTTTGCGGGCAAAGTCTGCCCCGCGCTCAGCTGACGACCTTGTAGCTGATATCCTTGGCGTCGGTGCCGCCGCGCTCACGCCGCACCAGCAGGCGGTTGAGCGCGTGGATATAGGCGCGCGCCGAGGCCACCACGGTATCGGTATCCGCCGATTGGCCGGTCACGATGCGCCCTTCTTCCTCGAGCCGGACAGACACCGTCGCCTGCGCGTCCGTGCCCTCTGTCACCGCGGCAACCTGATACAGCTGCAGGCGGGCGGAGTGGGTCACCAGCGCCTTGATGCAGTTGAACGACGCATCGACCGGCCCGTCGCCGGATTTCTCGGTGCTGTGCTCCGTGCCATCGACAACCAGCGTCATGCGCGCCTCGTTCGGGCCGTCCGTGCCGCAGACCACATGCATGGATTTCAGCTTGATCCGGTCCGCCTCCGGGTCGGCGGCGGTGCGCATCAGGGCGATCAGATCCTCGTCGTAGATCTCTTTTTTGCGGTCGGCCAGTTCCTTGAACCGTACGAACACATCCTTGAGCTGGTTGTCCCCCAGCTCGAACCCGAGGTTTTCGAGCTTGGAGCGCAGGGCCGCGCGGCCGGAGTGTTTGCCCATCACGATGTTCGTCTCGGTCAGGCCCACGTCCTCGGGGCGCATGATCTCGAAGGTCTCGGCGTTCTTGAGCATGCCGTCCTGATGAATGCCGGATTCGTGGGCAAAGGCGTTCTTGCCCACGATGGCCTTGTTGAACTGCACGGCAAAGCCCGACACGGAGGAGACCCGGCGCGAGATGTTCATGATCTTGGTGCTGTCGACGCCCGTCTGGAACGGCATGATGTCATTGCGCACTTTCAGTGCCATCACGACTTCCTCAAGGGCGGTATTGCCCGCACGCTCGCCCAGACCGTTGATGGTACATTCGATCTGGCGCGCGCCTGCTTCGACCGCGGCGAGGCTGTTGGCCGTCGCCATGCCCAGATCGTTGTGGCAATGGGTGGCAAAGATGATTTCATCCGCGCCCGGCACGTTTTCGAGCAGTTTCGCGATCAGATCGGCGGATTCGCGCGGCGCGGTGTAGCCGACGGTGTCGGGGATGTTGATCGTCGTCGCACCCGCCTTGATCGCGATTTCGACCACGCGGTAGAGGTAGTCAAGCTCGGTCCGGGTGGCGTCCATCGGCGACCATTGCACGTTGTCGCACAGGTTGCGCGCGTGGGTGACGGTATCGTGGATCCGCTCGGCCATCTGATCCATATCGAGGTTCGGGATCGCGCGGTGCAGCGGCGAAGTGCCGATAAAGGTGTGGATGCGCGGGCGCCGCGCGTGTTTGATCGCCTCCCAGCAGCGGTCGATGTCGGGGAATTGCGCGCGGGCGAGCCCGCAGATCTGCGCGTTCTGCGATTGGCGCGCAATTTCCGAGACGGCGGCAAAATCGCCTTCGGAGGCGATGGGGAACCCGGCCTCGATCACGTCAACGCCCATCTCGTCGAGCAGCTGCGCGATTTCCAGCTTTTCGGCGTGGGTCATGGTGGCACCCGGCGATTGCTCGCCGTCGCGCAGGGTCGTGTCAAAGATCAAGACGCGGTCTTGGGTCTGGTCTGTCATGGGTCTGGCTTTCGATTTGTCTGATTTGCTGATGTCTGGCGCGCGGCACGGGTCCTCTGAGCGGGCGCGCCCGACGGCACGCTCAGAGGCGGGCTAGCAGCAGGGGGCGCAGCGCGCGCACGGGCAGGCGTGCGGAGGTCGGGATATGGGCTGCGATCAACATGGGGATAGTTATACAAACGCCGCGGCGATTGGAAAGGGGGTTTGTGGGGCTTGCGGTGAAACGGTGACGCCCTAGCTGGCGGGATATGAAACAGGTTTTGGTGATCGGAGCGTCGGGCGGTATCGGCTCGGCAATGGTGAGCGCACTTGAGGCGCGGGGCGCGCGGGTGACGGGGCTGTCGCGGTCGGGCGACGGGCTGGACGTGACGGATGAAGCGTCGGTCGAGGCGCATTTGGGCGCGCTTGAGGGGCCGTTTGACGCACTCCTCGTGCTGACCGGCGCGCTTGAGATCGACGGGGCGGAGCCGGAAAAGACCGTCAAGGCGATCACCGCCAAGGCGATGGCGGATCAATTCGCGGTCAACGCCATCGGCCCCGCGCTGATCCTGCGCCACGCGCCGCGCCTTTTGCCGCGGGAGGGGCGGTCGGTCTGTGCGGTGCTGACGGCGCGGGTGGGCTCCATCGGGGACAACCGCATCGGCGGCTGGACCAGCTACCGCGCCGCCAAGGCCGCGGCGAACCAGATCGTGCACACCACGGCGATCGAGCTGGCGCGCACCCACTCCGAGGCGGTGATGATCGCGTTGCACCCGGGCACGGTCGCCACGCCCTTTACCGAAAAATACCTCGGGCGCCACCCCTCGGTGCCGCCCGAAGAGGCGGCTCAGAACATGCTGGAGGTGCTGGACACCCTCACGCCCGCGCAGACCGGCGGCTTTTATGACTACGCGGGCAAGGAGATCGTCTGGTGACGCGGTTGGTTCTGGTTCTGGGGGATCAGCTGTCGCCGGGCCTGTCGGCGCTGAAAAAGGCCGACAAGGACAGCGATACCGTGGTGATGGCCGAGGTGCGCGAGGAGGCGACCTACGTCAAACACCACCCCAAGAAGATCGCGCTGATCTTTGCCGCGATGCGCAAATTCGCGGCTGAGCTGGAGGATGATGGCTGGACGGTGCTCTACTCCCGGCTCGATGATCCCGACAACGCGGGCTCCATCGTCGGGGAATTGCTGCGCCGTGCGGAGGAGACGGGCGCCAAGGGCGTGATCTGCACCGAACCGGGTGAATGGCGCCTGATCAGCAAACTCACCCACGCGCCGATCAAGACGCATATCCTGCAGGACGATCGGTTCATCTGCTCCCACGCGGAATTCGAGGACTGGGCCGAGGGGCGCAAGGCCCTGCGGATGGAGTATTTCTACCGCGAGATGCGGCGCAAGACCGGCCTGCTGATGGAGGGTGACGACCCGGCAGGTGGCCAGTGGAATTTCGATCACGACAACCGCAAGCCCGCCCCCGGCGACATTGATCCCAAGGGGCCGCTGACGTTTGAGCCCGACAACATCACCGGCGACGTGCTGGCACTGGTGGAGGCGGAATTCGGCGATCATTTCGGCACCCTGCGCCCGTTCACCTTTGCCACGACCCGCGCGCAGGCGCTTCAGGCGCTGGATCATTTCATCGAACACTCCCTGCCCACTTTCGGTGACTATCAGGACGCGATGATCGAGGATCAGCCGTTCATGTTCCACGCGATCCTGTCGTTCTACATGAATTGCGGATTGCTGGGGCCGGTGGAGGTCTGCGAGGCGGCGGAGCGGGCCTACAACGACGACCATGCGCCCATCAATGCGGTCGAAGGGTTCATCCGCCAGATCATCGGCTGGCGCGAATACATGCGGGGGATCTATTTCCTTGAAGGCGACGAATATGCCGCGCGCAACGGGCTGGAGCAGACCCGCGACCTGCCGCAAATGTACTGGGGCGGCGAGACCCGGATGGCGTGCATGTCGGCGGCGGTGGAGGCCACCCGCGATCATGCCTACGCGCACCACATTCAGCGTCTGATGGTCACCGGAAACTTTGCCCTTATCGCGGGGATCAATCCGCAGCAGGTGTCGGAATGGTATCTTGAGGTCTACGCCGATGCCTACGAATGGGTCGAGGCGCCGAATGTCGTAGGCATGAGCCAGTTCGCCGACGGCGGTGTGATCGCGTCAAAGCCCTATGTTTCCTCGGGTGCCTACATCAACCGGATGTCGAACTACTGCAAGGGCTGCGATTACTCGGTGACAAAGAAGACGGGTGAAGGGGCGTGCCCGTTCAACACGCTCTACTGGCATTTCCTCATCACCCACCGGGCGCGGTTTTCCAACAACGCCCGCATGGGCAACATGTACCGCACATGGGACCGCATGGATGAAGAGCGCCGCGAGACCGTGTTGGCCGACGCGGAAAAGGTTCTTGCGCGACTGGATGCGGGCGAGGTGGTGTAACGCGGGCGCGGCGGCTAGTCGTCGGCGCACCAGCCATCCAGCGTGGCCTTGACGTCATCGGGCCAGGGCACCGAAGTGTGTTTGTCGAGATCCGACGCGGCCAGCACCTGGGTCGAGCGCCAGCGCGGCTCCCCCTCGCAGCTGATCTCGTGCTTGAGCGTCACCGAAGAGCGACCGACTTTGACGACCCGCAGCTCGAATGTCAGCGTTTGCCCGAAAAGCGACGGGCTGGAGAAGTCACAGCTTAGATGCACGGTCGGTGTGCCCCAGCGGTCTTTCCAGATAATCTCGTGCCAAGGATAGCCAATGTGGGTCCAGAATTCCTCGTTCACGCCGTTGAGGATGTCGAGATAGGCCGGGAAATACGCCGTGCCGGAGATGTCGCAATCACCAAATCGCAGTTCTCTCGTGGTGGTGAATATTTTACTCATCCAAGGCTCCTTTGCGTGCGCAAACAGGTATAGCCGTGCGGGTGTCGGCTGCAAAGGGGCGCGCCGGGGTTTGTCCGGCGCAAAGTTTTTCCGACGGTGGGCTTGGCTTGTATCCCGTCAGCGTTAACATGCACCGGAATTGTCTCAGTAAAGGATCAGCAAAATGGCCGACACCCCCAAGACAGCCGTGATCGGCCTGGGATCGATGGGATACGGGATGGCGCAATCGTGTCTGCGCGCGGGTCATCAGACAATCGGCGTTGATGTTGTACCGGCGCAGGAAGCGCGTTTCCGGTCCGAGGGCGGGGCGGACGGCGGGCTTGCCCGGCATCTGGGCATGCTGGACGCGGCGATGATCGTTGTGCTGAACGCGGCCCAGACCGAAGCCGTGCTTTTTGGTGAGGGCGGGATTGTCGCTGGTCTGCGCGAGGGGCGGTCGTGATTGCCTGCGCGACGGTACCACCGGAATTCGCTCAGAGGATGGAAGCGCGCTGCGCCGAGGCTGGCGTACATTACCTCGACGCCCCGATTTCGGGTGGCGCGCGCAAGGCGGCCACGGGTCAATTGTCGGTGATGGCGGCGGGGACGGGCGCAGCCTTTGCCGCCGCCGCTCCGGCGCTGGAGGCGGTGGCCGAGACGGTATTCACGCTGGGGGATACTGCCGGCCCCGGATCGGCGATGAAAGCGGTAAATCAGCTGCTTGCCGGCGTGCATATCGCGACCATGGCCGAGGCGTTGACCTTTGGCATGACGCAGGGCGTGGCGCCCGACAAGTTCGTCGAGGTCATCAGCCAATGTGCGGGCACCAGCTGGATGCTGGAGAACCGCGCGCCGCATATCGTCGAGGGCGACTATACCCCGCACAGTCAGGTAAACATCTGGCCCAAGGATCTGGGCATCGTGCTGGATATCGCAAAATCCGCGCAATTCAGCGCGCCGATCACGGCGGCGGCGATGCAGCAATACCTGGCCGCCGCCGGCATGGGGCTGGGGGCCGAGGATGACGCCGCCGTCGCCAAGGTCTATGCGCGCAACGCGGGTCTGACCCTGCCGGGAGAGGGCTGATGCTGCTGGGGTGCATTGGCGACGATTTCACGGGCTCAAGCGATCTGGCCAACACGCTGGCCAAGGGCGGGATGCGCACGGTGCAATATACCGGCGTGCCCACGCGGGACGCGGCGGCGGATGTGCAGGCGGGCGTGGTCGCGCTCAAATCCCGCTCGATCGACGTGCGCGAGGCGGTGGCGCAATCGCTGGCGGCGCTGGAGTGGTTGCGGGCGCAGGGGTGCACGCAGTTCTTCTTCAAATACTGCTCGACCTTTGATTCGACCCCTCTAGGCAACATAGGGCCCGTCGCGGATGCGCTGGCGGACGCGCTGGACGCGCACCGCGTGATCGTCTGCCCCGCGTTTCCGGGCACGGGGCGGTCGATCTATCAGGGGCATCTGTTCGTCAACGACACGCTGCTGAGCGAAAGCGGGATGCAGAACCATCCCGTCACCCCCATGACTGACGCCGACATTCGCCGCTGGCTCGCGCCGCAGACGCGGTTTTCGGTCGGCCATGTCGGGGCGGGGGATGTCTTTGCCGGGGCTGCCCAGATCGGGACGGCGCTGGAGGCGCAGCACGAGGCGGGGCACCGTTTGATCGTGGTGGACGCGATCCGCGACGCCGATCTGCTTGAGATCGGGAAGGCGGCACGGGATCTGCCGTTGATTACCGGCGGCTCTGGCGTGGCGCTGGGGCTGCCTGCGAATTTCGGCTGCACCGCCGCGCAGGTGCCATGGACCGGGCAAGGGGGCAAGGCGGTGGCGCTGTCGGGATCATGCTCAAACGCGACGCGCGCGCAGGTGGCGCATCACGCCCGCACGCACCCCGCGCGCGAAATCATCGCCGCCGATGTGATCGAGGGGCGCCTGAGCGCCGAGGAAATCGCCGATTGGCTGATCGCAGCCGAGGGTGTGCCGCTGGCCTACAGCTCTGCCGATCCACAGGCCGTGGCACAGGTGCAAGAGACCTTTGGCGGCGCGCGCGCGTCGGAGGCGCTGGAGGCGTTCTTTGCCGATGTGGCCCGGCACGCGGTCGCCAAAGGCGCCACGCGGATCATCACCGCCGGGGGGGAAACCTCTGGCGCGGTTGTCGAGGGGCTGGCGCTGGAAACGCTCGAAATCGGACCAGAGATCGACCCCGGCGTGCCTGCGCTGCGCGCGCGCCCCGATCTGGTGGTCGCGCTGAAATCCGGTAACTTCGGGGCCGAGGATTTCTTTGCCAAGGCGGACCGCGTGCTGGGGGCACCCCATGAGCGAGGCGAGGCTGCGCGAACAGATCTGCCTGCTGGCCAAATCGCTGTTTGACCGGGGGCTGACCCACGGCAGCACCGGTAATATCTCGGCGCGCACGGGGGACGGCGGATTGCTTGTCTCGCCGACGGGGACCAGCTTTGGCAGGCTGGATCCCGGACGGCTTAGCCGGTTTGACGCGGGCGGGACGCTGATTTCAGGCGATGCACCGACCAAGGAAATGCCGCTGCACAGCGCGTTTTACGACACGCGCAGCAGTGCCGGCGCGGTGGTGCATCTGCACAGCTGCCATTCGGTCGCCTGGTCGATGATGCCGGATGCGGATGTCGATGATTTTCTGCCACCGCTCACGCCCTATGCGGTGATGAAGCTGGGGCGGGTGAAGCTTTTGCCGTTCTTTCTGCCGGGCGATCCGGCAATGGGGGCGGCGGTGCGTGGCCTGTCGGGCAAGCGCAGCGCGGTGATGCTGGCCAATCACGGACCCGTCGTTGCGGGCAAGGACGTGGAGGCCGCGTGCAACGCCGTCGAAGAGCTGGAGGAGACCGCGCGGCTCGCCATGATGCTGCGCGGGGTAGAGGCGCGTGGGCTGACCGACGACCAGCTGCGCGCGGTGGTGACCAAATTTGATGTGGAGTGGGATGGATGACGCGATTCTCGGCCAACCTGGGGTTCTTGTGGATGGACCGCCCCCTGCCGGATGCGATCCGCGCGGCAAAGGCTGCGGGGTTTCACGCGGTTGAATGCCACTGGCCCTATGACACGCCCGCCGCCGATGTGCGCACAGCACTGGAGGAGACCGGCCTGCCGATGCTGGGCCTCAACACCCGGCGCGGCGATGTGGCGGGCGGGGAGAACGGGCTGTCGGCGCTGCCCGGACGCGAAGAGGAGGCCCGCGCGGCGATTGACGAGGCGATTTCCTACGCGCGGGCGACGGGTACGGGCGCGATCCACGTCATGGCCGGCTTTGCCGAGGGCCCGCAGGCCCACGCGGCGTTTGTCGGCAACCTGCGCCATGCCTGCGCGCAGGCCGCTGAGCTGACGATCCTGATTGAGCCGCTGAACGCCCATGACGCACCGGGCTATTTCCTGCGCGACACCGCGCTGGCGGCAGATATCATTGCGGAGGTTGACGCACCCAACCTGAGGCTGATGTTCGATTGCTACCACGTGGGCCGGACCGAGGGCGACGTGATTGACCGGCTCAATGCGCATCTGCCGCTGATCGGTCACGTGCAATTCGCTTCCGTCCCCGACCGGGGGGCGCCGGATCACGGTGAGGTCGATTATGCCAGCGTCTTTGCCGAACTGGCGCGGCTGGGCTGGGACGCGCCGCTGGGGGCTGAGTACAAGCCCGGTGGCGATACCGATGCGACACTTGGCTGGATGTCTATGGGCGCGTGACGCGGCGACAGGCTTGCACGCGGCGCTTTAGGGCCGCACCAAGCCCCCAGCCAAAGGAGACGCCATGCAAATCTGGAATATCGAGATCACCGCACCGACGGGCAATTTCCGTGCCACCTTGCGGATCACCGACGACGGCGGAGAGATGGCGGGCAAGAATGGCGCAGGCCCGATGCTCGATTTGCAGCAAGACGGCGATAGCCTGCGCTGGGCTACACAGATCGAAAAACCGATGCCGATGAAGATGAAATTCGACGGCACCGTTGACGGCGATCAGCTGTCGGGCACGGTCAAATTCGGGATCTTTGCCAAGGGCACATTCGAGGGCACGCGCGCGGCCTAACCGTGCAGCGCGCGGCTGTCGGCGGGCGCTTCATCGCGGTCGAACATGCCGTAGTCGCGGATCACATGGGCGATGCGCAGGTGGTAGTCGGCAAAGAAATCCGTGCGCCCGGCGCGCTGGGCGGCGCGGTGTTTCGTCAGCCTGCGCCAATCGTCAAGTGCGGCCTCGTCGCGGAAAAACGACAGCGACAGCAGCTTTTCGGGGTTGGTGAGGCTTTGGAAGCGTTCGACCGACAGAAACCCGTCAATTTCCTCGACGAGGGGCCGCATTTCGGCGGCCATGTCGAGGTAGTTCTGTTTCTTGTCGGCGTGCGGCTCGACTTCGAAGATAACGGCAATCATGCGGGCGCTCCGTGTGGGGTCGAGGCGAGTTTGAGAAACGTTCGGTCCTCGCGCAAGATGAATCGCTGCGATTGCGCAAAGGCATAGTTTTCGCGGCCCAGCGGATCTTCCGCCAGGCGGGCGCGGTAGACCTCATAGGCGGCGAGCGAGGGGATATTGTAGATCCCGTAGGCCAGTGTCGAGGATCCTTCGTGCGGGGCGAAATAGCCGATCAGATCCGCACCGCAGCGCGGGATCGCCTGACCCCAGTTGCGGGCGTATTGCCCGAACTCGGCGCGTTTCGTGGGATCGATCTGGTAGCGGATGATGCAGGTCAGCATGGCGGTCTCCTTTTTGAGCTGCGTCAGGAATAGCGGATTGTGGCGCGGAGATGCTTCGGCTACGCTCGAAGTATGAAGGAAGGGCCGGACATTTCGCGCATCGCCGCACTGATAGGGGATCCCGCGCGGGCCAATATGCTTGCCGCGTTGATGAGCGGAAAGGCCCTGACCGCGACCGAGCTTGCCGCCGAGGCGGGGGTGAGCGCACAGACCGCCAGCAGCCACCTCGCGCAGTTGGAGCGCGGCGGGCTGACACACGTGCGGCGGTCGGGACGGCACAAATACATCTCGCTCGCCGGGCCCGAGGTCGGTGCCGTGCTGGAGGCGCTGATGGGGTTGGCCGCAGGGCAGGGTCATTTGCGCACGCGCACCGGCCCCCGCGACGCGGCACTGCGCGAGGCGCGGGTGTGTTATAATCATCTTGCGGGCGCGCGGGGCATTGCAATGTTCGATGCGATGGTGGCGCGGGGGGATCTGCGGCTGGACCGGGACGCTGTTGACCTCACCGAGCGGGGGCGCAGCTTTGTCGCGGAATTCGGCGTTGATCTGGAGGGTTTGAGCAAGGGGCGCGCCGTTCTATGCCGCCCCTGTCTGGATTGGAGTGCCCGGCGCAGCCATCTGGCGGGCAGTCTGGGCCGCGCGATGCTGGCGCGGATGGAGGCGCTGGGCTGGGCGCGGCGCGCGCGGGGCAGCCGGGCGGTACTGTTCACCCCCGAAGGCGCGCGGGCATTTGAGGCGGCGTTCCGGATCTAGCGTTTCACCGGTATGCTGGGGAGAGCGGGATCAGGCGTTCTGCGATCAGGACGTTTTGGAGGGCGTCAGCCGTCGCTTTCGCTCTCGGTTTCGGTTTCCGCATCGGGTGCGGGCGACGTGAGCGCGCCGTTTTCCCAGTTGCCTGAAGCTTCCTCGCCACTCGCGTAGCGCATGGTGCCCACGCCCTGACGTTTGCCGTCGGCAAAGCTGCCCACGTAGATGTCGCCATTGGCGTAGGTTGCGCGGCCGTCGCCGTCGATCTGCCCGTCCGCCCAGGATCCTTCGTAGACAAAACCGCTAGGCATCGTGATCTTGCCCTCGCCGTGGCGCAGCCCGTCACGGAACGCGCCTTCGTAGACCGTGCCATCGGGGTAGGTTGCCACACCCGTGCCGTGGCGCAGACCGTCTTTCCAACCGCCCTGATAGACACGCCCGTCGGGGTAGCTGAGCCGCCCTTGCCCTTCGTTGCGGGCGTTCACGAAACCGCCCTCGTAGACCATGCCGTTGGGGAAGGTTGCCGTGCCTTGCCCCTCGATCACGCCGGCGGCCCAATCCCCTTCGTAGGTGGAGCCGTCGGGATAGGTGATCTTCCCCGGTCCTTCGGCGAGATTATCGCGAAACTGGCCGGTCTGGACCGATCCATCGGGGTAGGTCACCGTCCCTTGCCCTTCGGCGCGGCCTTCGACCCATTCGCCTTCGTAGATATAGCCATCCGCACCGGTGAACGTGCCGGTGCCGTGGCGCTGATCGTCCAGATAGGCGCCCGTGTAGGTGTCACCGGCAGCCGTGGTCGAGGTACCGATGCCCTCGCGGCGCCCGTCGACAAAATCACCCTCGTAGGTGTCGCCATTGGCCTGCGTGATCTTGCCCTTGCCGTTGAGCTGCCCTCCCGACCACTGGCCGCTCATGGTGAAGCCGTCGGGGTGGGTGAGCGTGCCCTCCCCCGAGCGGGTGCCGTTCACGACCGTCCCTTCATAGACCGCCCCCTCGGCGTCCTTGATGA
The DNA here is from genome assembly GCF_018200035.1 of Sulfitobacter albidus. Lineage (NCBI taxonomy): Bacteria > Pseudomonadati > Pseudomonadota > Alphaproteobacteria > Rhodobacterales > Roseobacteraceae > Sulfitobacter > Sulfitobacter albidus. Next base: position 137,400 of record NZ_CP073581.1, read on the forward strand.
CCGCCTGTCCGGTGGCCGCGCCATCGACCCAATCGCCGCGATATTCGTAGCCCGAGGGCAGTTGCAGCACGCCCTTCCCGTGGCGTTTGCCATTGCGAAAGCTGCCTTCGTAACGCTCTCCGCTGGCGTGGATCGCCACGCCCTGACCGACGATCGTGCCGGCCTGCCACTCGCCCTCATAGGTGCCGCCATCCGCCATGGTGATCTTGCCGATGCCTTCGGGCTTGCCCTTGGCGAATTCGCCCTCGTAGACGGAGCCGTTGGCGAACCGCGCCACCCCGCTGCCGCGGATCTCGCCTTCGACCCATTGGCCGGTGTATTGGTAGCCGTTGGGCAGGGTGTAGGTGCCCGTGCCGTGCTGCAACCCGTCCTTGAACGTGCCCTCATAGACGCCGCCATCGTCGTATTGCTTGCTCAGCACCTGTGTGTTCTGCGCGTGCACGGGCGTGGCGAGCAGGAGGGGCGCGGCAAGCGCGAAGAGGATCGGGCGAAGGGTCATGGCTGTCCTGTCGTCTGTCTGGCGGGCGTCCGGTGCGCCGCTTGGGTCAGCGCAAGAGTAAGCGGGGCGGTCGCGGGGGGCAACGCCTTTTGCGTGCGGCGGCGGTGCGGTGCCGCAGGGGTTTCCCCGGCCCCGTGATCTGCTACATCAGCGGTAACGCACGAGGAAGGGACAGCTATGGCAGACCGGTTTCGCATCACCCTGGGGCAGCTGAACCCGACCGTCGGGGATCTGGCGGGCAACGCCGCCCTTGCGCGCGAGGCGTGGGAGGCGGGCAAGCAGTCGGGTGCCGATCTGGTGGCGCTGCCCGAGATGTTTATCACCGGCTACAACGCGCAGGATCTGGTCATGCGCCGGGCCTTCCAGCTGGATGTGATGACGCATATCGAGGCGCTTGCGGCGGATTGTGCCGACGGCCCCGCGCTGGCCATCGGGGCGCCCTGGGCCGAGGGGGCCGCGCTTTATAACGCCTATCTCATTCTCAAGGGCGGCAAGATTGCGTCCCGCGTGCTCAAGCATCATCTGCCGAACGAGACCGTCTTTGACGAGGTGCGGATATTCGACAGTGGCCCGCTGGGCGGCCCCTATTCGGTGGGCAATACGCGCATCGGCTCCCCGATCTGCGAGGATGCGTGGCACGAGGACGTGGCCGAAACGCTGGCGGAGACGGGCGCGGAGTTTTTGCTGGTGCCCAATGGCTCGCCCTACTACCGGGGCAAGTTCGACACGCGGCTGAGCCACATGGTCAGCCGGGTGGTAGAGACCGATCTGCCGCTGATCTACCTCAACATGGTGGGCGGGCAGGACGATCAGGTTTTCGACGGGGCGAGCTTTGGTCTCAACCCCGGCGGCAAGCTGGCGTTTCAGATGCCTGCGTTCGATAGTGCCATCTCTCACGTTGATCTCGAGCGCGGCCCGGAAGGCTGGCGCATCGCGCAGGGCGAGATCGTGGCGCAGCCCGACGACTGGACGCAGGATTACCGGGTGATGGTGACGGCGCTGCGCGACTACATGCGCAAGACCGGGTTCAAAAAGGTGCTACTGGGGATGTCCGGCGGCATCGATTCCGCCTTGGTCGCGACGATTGCCGTGGATGCGCTGGGTGCAGACAACGTGCGCTGCGTGATGCTGCCATCGGAATATACCTCGCAAGGCTCGCTCGACGATGCCAAGGCCTGCGCGCAGGCGCTGGGCGCGCGCTATGACTTCGTGCCGATCAAGGAAGGACGCGAGGCGATCACCAATACCCTCGCCCCCCTGTTCGAAGGCACCGACGAAGGGCTGACCGAGGAGAACATCCAGTCGCGCCTGCGCGGTCTGCTGTTGATGGCGCTGAGCAACAAATTCGGTGAGATGCTGCTGACCACCGGCAATAAGTCCGAGGTCGCGGTGGGCTATGCCACGATCTACGGCGATATGTCGGGCGGCTATAACCCGATCAAGGATCTGTACAAAATGCGGGTGTTCGAGACCTGCCGCTGGCGCAACGCAAACCACCATGACTGGATGATGGGCCCCGCGGGCGAGGTCATCCCGCCCGCGATCATCGACAAACCCCCCTCGGCGGAACTGCGCGAGGATCAAAAGGACAGCGATAGCCTGCCCGACTATCCCGAACTGGACGCGATCCTGGAAATCCTCGTGGATGAGGCGGGATCGGTGGCCGATGCGGTTGCAGCCGGGTTCGCCCGCGAGACGGTCAAGAAGGTCGAGCATCTGGTCTATATCTCGGAATACAAACGCTTTCAGTCCGCGCCCGGTGCGCGGTTGACGAAGGGGGCGTTCTGGCTTGACCGTCGCTATCCCATCGTGAACCGCTGGCGCGATCCCAGCTGAGATGCGCGCGCCCGTGGCCTGGTACGCGCCGCGTGCGCGGATGTGGGTTCTGGTGGGGCTTGCTGTCGTCATGATCGCGGTGTCCGGCGTGGCCACACTGGTGATGCCGCCGGTGGGCATTGCGGGGATCGTGTTCTTTGGCGCGTGTCTGGCGGTAATCATCGCAGGCGCGCTGCGGCGCAAGCCGATTGTCGCGCTTGTCGATGCGGGGATATTCATCTGGCAGTATCCCTTCATGGGGTGGGAGGAATTTGGCGGCGCCGAGGTATACCGGTCTTCGGGCGAGATTTTTCTGGTGCTGCACGCCCGTGATCCCGGTGCATATCTTGCGCGGATGGGGCCGTTGCGCAGACGATGGGCGCAGATGAACGCTGCGTTGATGCCGGGATCCGCGTTCGTATCGGCGCGGGCCTTGCCGGTTGCCGCAACAGACGTCGCCGCGCGGATCAACGCGCACACGGGCGCGTGACTTGCCATCCGTCCGGGGCTGCCGCACCCTTACCGGAACCAGAGGAAGGAACATGCCGATGATCCGCGTGCTATCCGCAATTTTCGCCCTATGCGCCGCCACGCAGGCCTTGGCCTGCGGAGAGACGAGCGTCTGCCCGGTCGGTGAGCGGCATTATCAGATTTCCTTCCCAGAAGGGCACGAGGCGGGCGCGCCGATCGGCGCGCTGCTGTGGTCGCACGGCTATCGCGGCTCGTCGGCTGGGGTGATGCGCAACGGGTCGCTCAAACGGATGGTGCACGATCACGGGCTTGCGCTGATCGCGATGCAGGGTGTGGGCGGCACGTGGGATCTGCCACTGGGCCCGCGTACCTTTGACAGCACGGGTGCGGAGGAGTTTGCGTATTTCGAGGCGGTTATCGCCGATGCGGCGCAGCGGTTTGCCGTCGATACCGACCGCCTGATCGCCAGCGGGTTCAGCGCGGGCGGCATGGTGACATGGTATCTGGCGTGCAAGCGGCCGGACAGTTTTGCCGGGTTCATTCCCGTTTCGGGCACCTATTGGCTGCGCCCGCCCGACAGCTGCGAAACACCCGCGGCGAGCCTTGTGCACATCCACGGTGACAGTGACCGCACCGTACCGCTGAACGGGCGCCCCATCGGGGGGACGAAGCAGGGCGAGGTGTCGGCAGCTTTGGCGCAGTACGTCGCGATCGGTGCTTTCGGCCCGGCGCAGAGCGCGCGGCACGGCGATCTGCGCTGCGAGGAACGCGGGAACGCGCGTGGTGATATACTGGAGTTCTGCCTTTTCGAGGGGGCCATTCGTTTCGGACCGAATACCTTTCCCACGGGATCGAGCGGTTGAAGGCGGCGGGGCAGCTCTAGGCCGCAGGCCGATCGCTGCCCGCCGGGCGCTCCCCATCCCGCTGTCGGGACGGGGAGCGGGATGTTACAGCAACAATTGGTAGCTGTGCGGCACGTATTCGAAAGCGTCGTCCTTTGACGCGACGTAGCCAATGCCCGGGAAGGGCATGTGGTAGCCCACAAACGGCACCTTGTCGGCCGCAAGCATCCCGAGGATGCGTCGACGGGTGGCCGCGGCGGCGGTCTTGTCCATGTCGAACTTCACCTCCCAGTCGGGATGCGCCAGCGACCAGACGTAGTGGTTGGCAAAGTCCGCCCCCAGCACAAGCTGCTGACCGTCTGACTCCAGCATGTAGGTCATGTGCCCGGGCGTGTGACCAAACGCGGCCATTGCCGTGACGCCCGATGCGACGCTTCCGCCATCGTCGAGCATCGTCATCTCATCGGCCAGCGGGCGGACCTTGGCCTCGAACGGATCACTGCCCTGCGCGGCCCAGGCGTCGAACTCAGCCGAGCCGGTGACATAGCTGGCGTTGGCAAAGGTGCGCGCGCCGTCGTCGCCCGTCAGCCCGCCGATGTGATCGCCGTGCATGTGGGTGATCACGACCGTATCGACCTGATCGGCGGTGTAGCCTGCCGCCTCAAGGGCCGCGACGGTAGCGGCGCCTTGCAGGCCCGCATCGAAAAGGATCAGCGATTCCCCGGTGTTCACCACAGTGGGGGTAAAGAAGAACTGCGAGACATCCGTGGGAATGTTCGCGGCCTCGGACGCCTCGGCAAAGGCGGCATCATCGACGTTGAGGCCGAAGATGCTGTGCGGATTTTCTACCGCGCGGGTGCCTGCGAGCAGGGTCGTGACCTCGAACTGGCCCAGCGTCACCCGCTGGAAAGGCGCGCCGCCGGCGCCCATCATCGGGGCGGCTGCCCGCGCCATCTGGCCTGTCGCGGCGGCAAGCGGAAGGGCGGCGGCGCCTGTGAGGGCCGCGCGTCGGGAAAGTCTGAAGGGGGTGTTCATTATCCGGTCTCCTGTTGTGACAGACCACACATAGCCCGGTCCCCAAACTTTTCCGGTGTGAAGTTTATCACATTGGCGTGGGGGGTGTATTTCGTGCGTTGCTGGACAATTCTGCGGCGCTATGACAGTCAGCCTCGCAACAGGAGGCCCCTATGTCTGACAAAGTGATTACCCGTTTCGCCCCGTCCCCTACCGGCTGGATCCACGTGGGCAACCTGCGCACGGCGCTGATGAATTATCTCATTTCGCAGCAGCAGGGCGGCGAGTTCATCCTGCGCATCGACGACACGGATCAGAATCGCTCCAAAGAAGAATACGTCGACGGGATCAAGCGGGATCTGGAATGGCTTGGCATCACCTGGGACCGGGTGGAGCGGCAATCGGCGCGGCTGGAGAAATACGAGGAAGCGGCGGAAAAGCTGCGGGAGATGGGGCGCTTTTACGAAGCGTTCGAGACGCCCACCGAGCTGGACCTCAAGCGCAAGAAGCAGCTGAACATGGGGCGCCCGCCGGTCTATGACCGCGCGGCCCTGAACCTTAGCGACGCAGAACGCGACGCGCTGCGCGCCGAACGGGGTGCGGGGGCCTGGCGGTTCAAGCTCAATCAAAGCCGGACCGTCTGGCAGGACGGGATCCTGGGCGAGGTCAGCATCGACGGCGCGTCGGTGTCCGATCCGGTGCTGATCCGGGCGGACGGGCAAATCCTGTATACGCTGGCCTCGGTGGTGGACGATACCGAAATGGGGGTGACCCATGTGGTGCGCGGGTCTGACCACGTCACCAACACCGGCACGCAGATCCAGATCATGGAAGCGCTGGGCGGCACGCCGCCGTCGTTCGCGCATCATTCGCTGCTGACCGATCCGCAGGGCGGGGCGCTGTCGAAACGTCTTGGCACACTGGCCCTGAAGGATCTGCGCGAGCAGGGCATCGCGCCGCAGGCTTTGCTGAGCCTGATGTCGCGGCTTGGATCGAGTGATCCGGTCGAGCTGCGCGTCGAGATGCAGGAGCTGATCGACGGCTTCGACATTTCGCGTTTTGGCTCTGCCCCGACGAAATTCGACGCCGAAGACCTCAAGCCGCTGACCGCGCGCTATTTGCAGACGCTGAGTGCGGCGGATGTGTCCGATGAGATCGCGGCGCTGGGCGTGCCTGCCGATCAGGCAGAGCGGTTTTGGGCCGTGACCCGCGAAAACATCACCACCCTGCACGATCTGGAGGGCTGGTGGACGCTGTTCACCCAGGGCGCCGATCCGGTCATCGCCGATGAGGACCGTGAATTTGTGGCGCAAGCGCTGGAGCTGCTGCCCGTAGGTGCCTTTGACGACGATACCTGGGCGAGCTGGACTGCGGCGGTCAAGGAAAAGACCGGGCGCAAGGGCAAGGGCCTGTTCATGCCGCTGCGCCACGCGCTGACGGGCATGCCCAACGGGCCGGACATGGGCCAGATGATGCCGCTGTTGCAGGTGGTCAAGGCGCGCGACGCGGTTTGAGACATTGCCACACCGAAATAGGGGGCTGCCTGAGAGGGCGGCCCTTTTTTCGTGGGGTATGCCTTTGGGGTGCGGTCGGATTCAGGTATTTGGAAAAGGGTGCAGGGGGCGTGTCGCGCTAGAGTGACGTCACCGGCGTGCCGCGCAGGGCGAGGTGCTGATCGACGAGCGCGGTTTCCTGTGTGCTCAGACGTTGTGCGCGCGGGTAGTGCGGTGCGGCGCGATCGTTGCGCACCGGGGTGTGCCATCCATCGGTCGTGTCAAAGAAGCGCGAGACGCCCGCGGCGCCGAACTCGCGCAGATATCCCTGAACGACCACGTCGAGATAGCTGAGCAAGATTCCGTGGGGGCCGGTTGTGACGTGGGTCTGAGGCGGGACGCTGTAGTGGGAGACGTCCGGGCGCGGGTCTAGATCGGTCTCGACCGCGCTGCCCGAAAGCAGACGGGCGTAGCCATGCTCGCGCGCGTCAAGAGCGGCCCAGTCACCGCCGGGTACTTCGGCAATGAGTCCCTCGATCGTGGTGTGCGCGTCGGGGAGCACGCTGAGGTAGGCGAGATCCCGACCTTCGGTCTTGACCCACGCGCGGCGCCAGCCCTTGAGCCGAGCACGGTGGGCGTTCTCGTAGACATGGGTGTCGCGGTTCACGAGGCTGCCGTAGCCGAAAAAGCAGGGATGCATGGGGAGGAACCTTTTTCCGTGTCGTTTCATCCTGCCCTAAGCTGCGTCTGCGATGTTGTCAAAAGCCGATGCCTTTGGCAAAAGTTTGCGCAAGCGAGGAGACCGGTCATGAAATTCACCGAAGAGCATCTGTGGCTACGGATTGAGGATGGCGAGGAGGAGGTCAGCGTCGGCCTGTCGGCTTTTGCCGCCGCCGAATTGGGCGAGGCCAAGTTCATCGAGCTGCCGGAAGAGGGCGATACGGTCTCTGCCGACGAACAGGTCGCGGTGATCGAGGGCAGTGAGGATGCGCTGGACGTGCTTGCCCCGCTCGACGGGGAGATCGTGGAGGTCAACACCCGCCTGATCGACGCGCCAGAGGTGATCAGTGAGGATCCGCAGGGCGAGGCATGGCTGTTCAAGATGGTGCTGGACGATCCGTCCGAGATGGACGCCCTCATGAGCGAGGGCGCCTACCAGAAATTCATTCGCTAGGGGCAGCACTGTCTTCCAGCAGGAAGGCGAATTTCTTTTTCAGTTTGCTCCAGCTTGCTTTGTCGGGGGCCACCAGCAGGAAACCCTCGTGCCGGGCCGCCGTGTAGTCCTCGCCGTCGAGCATTTGCACATGGCAGCCCGCACGCTGGCAGATCAGGGCACCTGCGGCGTGGTCCCACGGGTGCAGCAGCGCGGTGAGCGCAAAATCCTGATGGCCTTGCGCCAGCAGGCGGTATTCGACGGCCGAGGAGCGCTGGTTCACGATGGCCCTGAAATCGGGGATCAGGGCGGCGAGACGTGGCTGCATCGCCTTGTCGAACATATGCACCGGGAAGTTGCCGGTCATCTCGTCGAGCGGTTTTGCCGGTGCCGCTGCCAGCGTTTTCGGCGCGCCGATGGGGCGCTGCATCTGCGGCGTCATCTCTTCGTCAGCGATGGCCCAGTCGTCGTTCATCGGATCATAGATCAGGCCGAACACCGGTTTGCCGAACCGTGTCGCCGCGACGATCACGCCGAAATTTGCCAGCCCGTGAGCGAAGTTCCATGTGCCGTCCACGGGATCGATGATGAAGGCGAGCGCGGCATCCGCAACCTTGTCCAGCAGGTCGGGCTTTTTGGCGCAGGCTTCCTCACCCACGATCAGCGCGGAGGGAAATGCGATTTGCAGCGCACGGGTAATCATCGCCTCGGCGCGGGTATCGGCTTCGGTCACCAGATCGATGGGGGAGGATTTTGTCGCGATGTCGCCCGATGACAGGCGGCGAAAGCGTGGCACGATCTCAGCGCGGGCTGCGCGGCGCACGATGTTGACGACGTTCTGCCGCTGCGCGGGCGTCAGCGCCGGGGGCAGGGGGGCAGGCAGGTCATCGGTGGGGGAATCGGTCATGGCAGTGGCCTCCTGAGGTTGGCGCAGGTATCGCGTGACGGTCTGCGGGGTTCAAGGGGAATGGGCTACTCCCGTGCCCGCAGAACGCCTGCGGGGCGCGCGGTGAGCGCGCGGCGGGCAAAGCCCAGGCCCGCGAGCACGGTCGCCGTGATCCCGCCCGCGACAATCATCAGCGCCGAGGGCCAGATGACGGCGTAATCGGTCTCCATGATGAAGGTCGAGACGGCCCAGCCGCCGAGGATCCCTGCCAGCAGCGCTACTGCACCGGCGGCGAGACCCAGAAAGGCGGCGCGCAGGATAAAGCTGATGGCGATGCTGCGCCGGGTGGCGCCCATGGTTTTCAGCACCGCCGCCTCAAAGGTACGTGCGTCGGCCCCCGCCGCCGCTGCGCCGATCAGCACGAGAAAGCCGGTGAGCAAGGTTGCCGCCGCGCCGTAGGATGTCGCCGCCGCCAGCCCCGCCAGCACATCGGCCACGCGGTCGATTGCGTCCTTGACACGGATGGCGGTGACGTTCGGGTAGGCCTGCACCAGATCGCGAAGGATGGCGGCCTCGGCCTCGGGTTCTGCATAGACGGTCGAGATGAAGGTATGCGGCGCGCCCGCGAGCGCGGAAGGCGGCATGGTGATGATAAAGCCGATGGCAGCGTTGGAATAATCGACTTCCTGGAACGAGGTGATCTCTCCGGTGATGTCGCGCCCGAGGATGTTGACGGTGAGGCGGTCGCCGAGCGTGAGCCCCATCTCTCCGGCTTCTTCCGCGGCGAAACTGATCTGCGGCGGACCGCTGTAGCCCGGCTCCCACCAGTCGCCGCGTGTGATGATCGCGTCCTCGCCCGGCGCCTCGGCGTAGGTGACGCCGCGGTCGCCGTCGAGCACCCAGTGATTGCCCGCGACCTCGCGCGCGGGGCGGCCGTTGATCTGGGTGATGACGCCGCGCAGCATCGGCGCGCTATCGATACGGCGCACGGCGGGGTCGTTTTCCAGCCGTTCGGTATAGCCGGGCATCTGGTCGCGCTGGATATCGACAAAGAAATACGAGGGCGCGACCTCGGGCAGGTTGCCCGCGATGGCCTGGCGCAGGTTGCCGTCGATCTGGCCCACGGCAGCCAGCACCGACAGGCCAAGGCCAAGCGAGAGCACAACGGCGCCCGCCCCTTCGCCGGTGCCGCCGATGGCCGACATGGCCCAGCGCAGGCTGGGGCGTCCGTGCAGGCGCGGGGCGAGGCGGCGGGCCAGCGCACGGATCCCGGCGGCGGCGATGACCAGCAGCACCAGCGCACCCGCGATCCCGCCCAGCGTCCAGAGCGTCAGCCACCAGCTGCCGTTGAACCAGCCCGCAAGGGCCACAAGGGCCGCCACGGCCCCGCCGGTGATCAGCAGATAGGGCAGACGCGGCAGGCGCGCCGCACCCGACCAGGCATCGCGGAACAGCGTTGCCGCGCGCACCTCATCCACCCGCGCCAGCGGCCAGAGCGTGAAGATGAACGCAGTCAGCAACCCGTACAGCGCCGCCTCGACCAGCGGCGCGGGGAAGAGGCCGAAGGCGGCGGGCACGGGCAGGCGCGCCTCAAGGATCGGGGAGAGCAGGATCGGCGCGACCCCGCCCAGGACCACGCCAAGGGTCACACCCAGCAGGGTCAACAGCCCGATCTGGATGAAATAGGTCGCAAAGATCGTGCGCCGGTCGGCACCAAGCGCCCGGAGTGTCGCGATGACCTCGGTCTTTCGGGCAAGATAGCTGCGCACCGCCGCTGAGACGCCAACGCCGCCCACCGCAAGGCCGGACAGCCCCACAAGGATCAAGAACGCGCTGAGCCGGTCAACGAATTGCGCCACCCCCGGCGCCCCGTTGCGCGCATCGCGCCAGCGGATGCCTGAATTTGCAAACCGCGCCTTGGCGTCGGCCTCAAGCGCGGGCAGGTCGGCGCCATCGGGCAGGTCGAGCCGGTATTTACTGTTGAAAAGCGTGCCCGGCGCCAGCAGGCCGGAAGCATCAAGCGCACCCCGCCGCACCAGCGTGCGGGGCCCGAGGGCAAAGCCTGCCGCGGCGCTGTCGGGCTCGCGCGTGATTTCCGCGCTCAGACGGAAGGCCTGCTCTCCCAGTCGGAAGGTATCCCCCACGGCAAGGCCAAGGCGGTCGATCAACGCGCGCTCCATCACCGCGCCGGGGGTGCCGTCCTGCACAGCGAGTGCTGCGTCGAGGGACATTTCTGGTGACAGGGCGACGGACCCAACAAGTGGATAAAGATCATCGACCGCCTTCACCTGTGTCAGCGCACGGTCGTCGCCCGCGACGGCCATGGACCGAAACTCGGCGATTTCGGACACCGCAGTGGCGCGCGCGGCCATCCATGCGCTCTCCTGCGCGTCGGCAAAGCGGTAGGTCAGCTCAAGCTCAGCGTCGCCACCCAGAAGGGCCGCACCCTCGCGCGCCAGCCCCGCCTCGATGCCGGATCGAACGGAGCCGACGGCGGCGATGGCGGCCACCCCGAGGGCGAGACAGGCGAGAAACAGGCGGAACCCGCGCAAACCGCCGCGTAGCTCGCGCCGGGCGAGGCGGGAGGCCTGCGCAAGGCTCATGCGAGGCGACCGTCACGCAGGCTGATAACCCGGTCGCACCGCTGGGCCAGCCGGTCGTCATGGGTGACCAGCACGAGGGTCGCGCCGTGCCGGTCGCGCAGATCAAACAGCAGATCCATGATTGCGCTGCCATTGGTGCTGTCGAGATTGCCGGTCGGCTCATCCGCGAGCAGGATCGCCGGGCGCGGGGCGGTGGCGCGGGCAAGTGCGACGCGCTGCTGCTCGCCGCCCGACAGCTGTGCGGGGTAATGGCCCGCGCGCGCCGCAAGCCCTACGGTATCCAGCGCCGCCTCGGCAAGCGCAAAGGCATCCGCGTGACCGGCAAGCTCAAGCGGGGTCGCGACATTCTCAAGCGCGGTCATGGTGGGGATCAGGTGAAACGACTGGAACACGATACCCATCCGGTCGCGCCGAAATAGGGCGAGCGCGTCCTCGTCCAATGCGGTCAGATCTTGGCCCATGGCGTGCACCTTCCCGCCGGTTGCCTGCTCCAATCCGCCCATGACCATCAGCAGGGAGGATTTGCCGGAGCCGGAGGGGCCGATCAGCCCGACACTCTCCCCTGCCGCAACCTCAAGCGAGATGCCGCGCAGGATCTCGACCGGGCCGGCATTGCCATCGAGCCGCAGGGATGCATCTGTAAGGGAGAATATCGGATCACTCATCGGGGCCGCCTTTGCTGTCCCCTTGGGATATGGAGGGATCGAGCGGATGCGCAAGGCTGGACTGGCGATTGTTTTGGGGCTGATGCCCGTGGCGGCGGTGGCCGAGACGGTCACCATCGCCGCGTTGGGTGACAGCCTAACGCAGGGCTACGGATTGCCCGCCGAGGATGGTCTGGTGCCGCAATTGGAGGACTGGCTGACGGCCCAGGGTGTCGATGTGGCGCTGATCAACGCGGGCGTGTCAGGCGATACGACGGCGGGCGGGCTCGCGCGCGTGGGCTGGACGCTCACGCCCGAGGTCGACGCGATGATCGTGGCGCTGGGAGGCAACGATCTGCTGCGCGGGCTGGATCCGGCGCAGGCGCGCGCCAACATCCGCGGCATCCTTGAGGAGGCGCAGGCGCAGGGGATCGAGGTCTTGTTGGTCGGCATGCAGGCGCCGGGCAATTTTGGCGCCGCCTATAAGGAGGCGTTCGACGCGATTTACCCCGAGCTGGCGGCTGAATTCGGAACGCTGTACCTCAGCAGCTTCTTTGTCGGCCTTACGCAGGGCGACGCGGCACCGGATCCGTCAACGCTGCGCGAATGGTTTCAAAGCGACGGCATCCATCCCAACGCCGAAGGGGTGGAGCGGATCGTTGCGGGAATGGGGCCGAGCGTTCTGGATCTGATCGAGGCTGCCGAAGCGTTGCCGCAAAATTGAGCAGCGTCGCCAAAAAACGCTTTCGCCAAAAATTTACCAGTTGATAAAATTTCAGCTCCGTGCCAGCGTTTCACTCAACCTAGAGTTTTCATGGATGAGGAGCCGCGCATGGCGCAGAAGATGTTTGAGCCCGGCGTGCAGGCCGGTCGGTTGGAGCCACAGTCCTACAAGGACCAGTTTTCGGATTTGCATCCGCCGCTTGACGCGCATGAAGCGATGGTTGCCGCCGACCGGTGCTATTTCTGCCATGACGCGCCTTGCGTGACGGCCTGCCCGACGGACATCGACATCCCGCTCTTTATCCGCCAGATCGCGACGGACACGCCTGACGCCGCTGCCAAGACGATCCTGAGTCAGAACATCATGGGCGGCATGTGCGCCCGCGTCTGCCCGACAGAGGATCTGTGTGAGCAGGTCTGCGTGCGCGAGGTGGCCGAGGGCAAGCCGGTGCTGATCGGGCAGCTGCAACGCTATGCCACCGATCATCTGCAGGCGCAGGGGATCCATCCGTTCACCCGCGCCGAGGCGACGGGCAAGACCGTTGCGGTTGTCGGCGCAGGCCCTGCGGGCCTGAGTGCTGCGCACCGGCTCGCGATGCTGGGCCACGACGTCACCGTCTTTGACGCCCGCGCAAAACCCGGCGGGCTGAACGAATACGGCATCGCCACCTACAAGACGCCGAACGGCTTTGCGCAGGAGGAAGTCGATTGGCTTCTCAAGATCGGCGGGATCACCCTGAAGCACGAAATGGCGCTGGGCGCTGAGGTGACGCTGGACGGGCTGCGCGAAGATTTCGACGCGGTGTTTCTGGGCATGGGGCTGGGCGGTGTGAACGCGCTGGGCGCCGAGGGCGAGGAGAAAGACGGCGTGCTGGACGCGGTGGATTTCATCGCCGATCTGCGGCAAGCAAACGATTTTGCGCAGGTGCCCGTGGGCCGCGACGTGGTCGTGATCGGCGGCGGGATGACGGCGGTGGACGCGGCGGTGCAGTCGAAACTGCTGGGCGCGCTGAACGTCACGCTGGTGTATCGCCGGGGCCGGGACCGGATGAACGCGAGCGTGTTCGAGCAGGATCTGGCGGCCTCCAAGGGCGTGCGCATCGTGACCCATGCCGTGCCCAAGGCCGTGCATGGCAACGGTGCCGTGCGCGAGATCGAGTTCGACTATGTCGGCGATGACATGACGCCCACGGGTGAGACGCTCCGCCTGCCCGCGGATCAGGTGTTCAAGGCGATTGGCCAGACACTGGTGGGCGAAGGCCTGCCCAAGCTGGACGGCAAGAAGATCGCCGTGGATGGCAGAGGCCGCACCTCTGTCGCCGGTGTCTGGGCCGGGGGCGATTGCGCCGCAGGCGGTGACGATTTGACCGTGACGGCGGTGGCCGAGGGGCGCGATGCCGCGATGGACATGCACGCGGCGCTGACGGGCGATGCCTGAGCTTCCCGAAGCCGAAGCGGCGCGGGCGCGCATCGCGGATGGGGCGCTGAACCGCACCATCGAGGCGATTGAGCTGGGCGAGGTCAGCCACATGGACATGCCCGACGCGGACGCGCGGGCGCGTCTGATCGGCACGCAATTCACCCGCACCCATCGCCACGGGAAGTATATCTTTGTCGGCTCAAAGGGCGGGCCGTGGCTGCACATTCACCTTGGCATGGCCGGTTCCATCCGGGTGTGCGAGGCGGGGGCGGATCTGCCGAAATACGTGCGCTTTACCGTTGTGTTCGAAGGCGATCACCGGCTGCACTTCCGCGACCCGCGCAAGTTTGGCCATGTAGAACTGATCGAGGACGTCGATGCCTTTATCGGGGGCAAGGGGCTGGGGCCGGACGCGCTCAGCATCGGGGACAACGCCTTTGCCCAAGCCATTGGCGGTACGCGCGGGGCGGTGAAATCGGCGCTGCTGAGCCAGCGCAAGCTCGCGGGCATCGGCAATCTCTGGGCGGATGAGACGCTTTACCGGACTGGCGTCGACCCCGAGGCACGGGCCTGTGATCTGGACGCGGGCCGCATCGGCGAGATGCACACAGCCTCGCGCGATATCCTGCAAGCGGTGGTCGATACGGGTGCGGATTATTCCAGACTGCCGGGCGACTGGCTGATCCACCACCGCAACGCGGGTGACGATTGCACACGCTGCGACGGGACAATCGAAAAGAAAACAGTGGGCGGGCGCACGTCCTATTTCTGCGCATCTCATCAAACGAAGGGTGAAGCACATGGCTGATCTGACAACCGACTTTCTGGGCATCAAAAGCCCCAATCCGTTCTGGCTGGCCTCCGCCCCGCCGACGGACAAGGAATACAATGTGCGCCGCGCGTTCGAAGCGGGCTGGGGCGGGGTCGTCTGGAAGACCCTCGGCTCCGAAGGGCCGCCTGTGGTGAACGTGAACGGCCCGCGCTACGGCGTGATCCACGGGGCGGACCGCCGCGTGCTGGGACTCAACAACATCGAGTTGATCACCGACCGCGATCTGCAAACCAACCTTGATGAGATCACGCGGGTGAAGGCCGACTACCCCGACCGCGCGATGATCGTCAGCATCATGGTCCCCTGCGAGGAACAGGCGTGGAAGGATATCCTGCCCAAGGTCGAGGCGACGGGCGCCGACGGGATCGAGCTGAACTTTGGTTGCCCGCACGGGATGAGCGAGCGGGGCATGGGGGCTGCCGTGGGGCAGGTGCCCGAATACATCGAAATGGTCACGCGCTGGTGCAAGCAATATTACTCCAAGCCGGTGATCGTGAAGCTGACGCCCAACATCACCGACATCCGCAAACCGGCGGAGGCGGCGCGGCGCGGTGGCGCCGATGCGGTGAGCCTGATCAACACGATCAACTCCATCGTTTCGGTCGATCTGGACACCATGTCGCCGCACCCGTCAATTGACGGCAAAGGCACGCACGGCGGCTATTGCGGCCCGGCGGTCAAACCCATCGCGCTGAGCATGGTCAGCGAGATCGCCCGCGCGCCGGCCACCGCCGGGATGCCGATCAGTGGCATCGGGGGCGTGACCACCTGGCGCGACGCGGCAGAATACATCACCATGGGCTGCGGCAACGTGCAGGTCTGCACCGCGGCGATGACCTATGGCTTCAAGGTCGTTCAGGAGATGATCTCGGGTTTGAGCGAATGGATGGACGAAAAGGGGCATACGTCAATTGCCGATTTCTGCGGGGCGGCGGTGCCGAACACGACCGACTGGCAGTATCTTAACCTCAATTACGTGTCGAAAGCGTCGATCAATCAGGATGACTGCATCAAATGCGGGCGCTGCTATGCGGCGTGTGAGGATACCTCGCATCAGGCGATCGCCATGTCCGATGACCGTACGTTCAGCGTGATTGATGCCGAATGTGTGGCCTGTAATCTGTGCGTTGAGGTCTGCCCGGTTGAGGATTGCATCACCATGGTGCCAATGGCGGCGGGGACGGTAGACCCGCGGACCGGGAAGACCGTCCAGCCGGAGTATGCCAACTGGACGACCCATCCCAATAACCCTGCCTCGACGGCGGCGGAGTGATCAGCCCTCGGTCTGCGCGAGGTTCTTGAGAATGGGCGCTGTCGGCAAAGGATCCGGCAGCGCAAGTTTTTCGAAGATGTCGCGCGGCGGGGCGTCGGAGATCTGTGCATTGACGATCGATGCGGACGTGGCGCTGCCGGGGCCCTTTTGTCCGTAACGTGTGAGGTCTAGCGCAGGGCTGCGTCCCCGCTCAAACCCTGTCTGCCCGTCTGCGGCGGCGCCACCGGATGCAGAGGCGACGACCTGATCCGGGGCGAGCGCCACAGAGGTATCGGGTGCAGCGATGACAGGCGGCAGCGTTGCCGGTTGGGCGGATGCGACTGGCGTTGCGAGAATAATAGACATGAGAGCCCCTTCCAAAGAAGAACAGAGCCCACCACCCAGCAGCACCGTAAGATCCAAAGCGTGAAGATTCGATTAATTGTTGGCCGGTGTCAGAAGCTGGCGAAACATCTGGTCCAGATGCGCCGTCGCCCGGGCATGCGGTGCATCGCCGCCGAGCAAAACGCTGATCTGTGCCTCGAAATCCGCGTAGTGCTGCGTCGTCGACCAGATCGTGAACAACAGATGCGCCGGATCCACCGGAGCAAGGCGTCCGTCGTCTATCCAGCCTTGGATCGCCGCGCATTTCTTCTCAAACAGGGGTTTGAGCTCATTGCGTAGATGGTCCCCGATCCGCGGCGCGCCTTGCAGGATTTCCCCGGCGAAGAGTTTGCTTTCGGCGGGCATGTCACGGGACATTTCCAGCTTGCGGCGCACGTAGCCGAGCAGTTCCTCGACCGGATCGCCGTCGGGGTCGAGTTCGATCAGCGGGTCCAGCCAGGTTTCGACCAACTGGCTGAGAAGCGTGACGTAGATCTCGGTCTTGCCGTCGAAATAATAGAGTAGATTTGGCTTGCTCAACCCAGCGCCCCGCGCGATCGCGTCAAGCGTGGCGCCCCCGTAGCCGTCGCGGGAAAATTCTTCGAGCGCGGAATCAAGGATCAGCCTGCGGTTGCGCATCTGGATTCGGCTGGGGCGTTTCGGCTCGGTCTCGGTCAAGGGGGGCTCCGGAGGTGTGCTGCCAAATTAGGCGATCTTGGCGGGCTGTTATATAAGTTTTCAAAGCAGTTCTTGACAGAAACCGGGGTGCGCGCAATCGTGGCTTTACCAATTGGTAAAAAATTGATCGCGATCACCCGCTCAACCTATAGCACAGGAGCCCGCCGATGCCAGCGCCCGGAGAGAACCTCAAGATCAACCCGGACAGGCTCTGGGATAGCCTGATGGAGATGGCGCAGATCGGGCCCGGCGTGGCGGGCGGCAACAACCGCCTGACCCTGACGGACGAGGATGCCGAGGGTCGCGCGCTGTTCCAGCGGTGGTGCGAGGCGGCGGGCTGCACGATGGGTCTTGACCAGATGGGCAATATGTTTGCGCAGCGCGAGGGGACTGATCCCGAAGCGTTGCCGGTGTATGTCGGCAGCCACCTCGATACGCAGCCAACGGGCGGCAAGTACGACGGTGTGCTTGGTGTCCTTGGTGGGTTGGAGATCCTGCGCACTCTCAATGATCTTGGAGTGAAGACAAAGCACCCGATCGTCGTGACGAATTTCACCAATGAAGAGGGCACACGCTTCGCCCCCGCAATGCTGTCGTCGGGCGTTTTTGCCGGGGTACACACGCAGGATTGGGCCTATGCCAAGACGGATGCGGCAGGCAAGACATTCGGCGATGAACTGAGTCGCATCGGGTGGCGCGGAGAGGAAGAGGTGGGCGCGCGCAAGATGCACGCGTTCTTTGAGCTGCACATCGAACAGGGGCCGATCCTGGAGGCGGAGGCGAAGGACATTGGGGTCGTCACCCATGGACAGGGCCTCAGCTGGACGCAGGTGACGATCACCGGGAAGGACGCGCATACCGGATCGACCCCGATGCCCATGCGCCGCAACGCGGGCCTTGGCATGGCGCGGATCCTCGACAAGGTCGACGAGATCGCGTGGTCGCACAAACCTCACGCGGTGGGCGCAGCGGGCCATATCGACGTCTATCCAAATTCGCGCAACGTGATCCCCGGCAAGGTCGTTTTTACCGTCGATTTCCGCTCTCCCGAGCTGAGCGTGATCGAAGATATGGAGGCGCGGCTGCGGGTCGAGGGGCAGCGGATCGCGGATGACATGGGGCTGGAGATCGCATTCGAGAAGGTGGGCGGGTTTGATCCCGTCGCCTTTGACGAAGGCTGCGTACGCGCGGTGCGCGACGCGGCGGAGCGGCTGGGCTACAGCCACATGGATCTGATTTCGGGGGCGGGGCACGATGCCTGCTGGATCAACCGGGTGGCGCCGACTGCGATGGTGATGTGCCCCTGCGTGGACGGGCTTTCGCACAACGAGGCCGAAGAGATCACCAAGGATTGGGCCATGGCGGGCGCGGATGTGCTGCTGCACGCGGTCGTGGAGACGGCGGAGATTGTCGGGTGAGGCAAGGATCGTTTTCTTTCAAAGAAAACGGCCGGAATTTTTGAAAAATTCCGATGCCTGGTGCAACTGAATTGAGACGGAACGGACGGGGAGACGGGACATGAGCAAGGTCATCAAGGGCGGCACGGTCGTCACGGCAGATCGCACGTGGAAAGCGGATGTGTTGATCGAGGGCGAGAAGATCGTGCGTATCGGCGAGGATCTGGCTGGGGATGAATACATCGACGCCGAGGGCGCCTATGTCATCCCCGGCGGGATCGATCCGCATACGCATCTGGAGATGCCCTTCATGGGCACCACCGCCGCCGAGACATTTGAGAGCGGCACCTGGGCCGCCGCCTGTGGCGGGACCACGATGATCGTGGATTTCTGCCTGCCGGGCGCCGATGGCTCGATCAAGAACGCGATCAACGAATGGCACCGCAAGAGCGCGCCGCAGATCTGCTCGGACGTTGGCTACCACATGGCGATCACCGGCTGGAACGAGAACGTCTTTAACGAGATGAAGGACGCCGTGGACATGGGTGTCAATTCGTTCAAGCACTTCATGGCCTACAAGGGCGCGCTGATGATCGAGGACGACGAGATGTTCGCCTCCTTCAAGCGCTGCGCGGAGCTGGGTGCACTGCCGATGGTGCACGCCGAGAACGGCGATCTGGTCGCCGAGTTGCAGCAGAAGTATTTCGATCAGGGCATCACCGGGCCGGAGGGGCACGCCTATTCCCGCCCGCCGGAGCTGGAAGGCGAAGCGGCGAACCGGGCGATCACGATCGCGGATACGGCGGGCGTGCCGCTTTATATCGTGCATGTGAGCTGCGAGCAGACGCATGAAGCCATCCGCCGCGCGCGCCAGAAGGGGATGCGCGTCTACGGTGAGCCGCTGATCCAGTTCCTGACGCTCGACGAGAGTGAGTATTTCAACAAGGATTGGGACCACGCCGCGCGCCGCGTGATGTCGCCACCGTTCCGATCCAAAGATCATCAGGACAGCCTGTGGGCGGGGTTGCAGGCCGGGTCGCTGCAGGTGGTCGCGACGGATCACGCGGCGTTCTCGACCGAGCAGAAGCGCGCGGGGCGGGATGATTTCCGCATCATCCCCAACGGCTCGAACGGGTTGGAGGAGCGCCTGTCGGTTCTGTGGACCGAAGGGGTGGAAACGGGTCGTCTGACGCCGAACGAGTTCGTCGCGGCGACCTCGACCAATGTGGCGAAAATCCTCAATATCTACCCGCGCAAGGGCGCGATTGTTGAGGGGGCCGACGCGGATATCGTCGTGTGGGATCCGAAGATCACCAAGACGATTTCGCCCGCGAACCACCATTCGGTGCTCGACTACAATGTCTTCGAGGGTTTTGAGGTCACGGCGCAATCGCGCTTTACCTTGAGCCGTGGGGAGGTAATCTGGGCCTGGGGGCAGAACAGCCAGCCCAATCCGGGACGGGGGAAGTTTATCCCGCGGCCCGCATTCCCATCCGCCAATGTCGCGCTGAGCAAGTGGAAAGAGCTGAACTCTCCCAAGATGATCAAGCGTGATCCGTTGAACATCCCGGCGGGGATCTGAGGCATTGCCGATCAAGAAGGGCGAATTGTCTTGAGACCTCCGCAAAGTGTCATCAGTGCGCGCGATCTGGATCTGACTTTCCAGACCAACGACGGCCCCGTGCACGCGCTCAAGGGTGTGAACCTTGAAATCGCGCAGGGGGATTTTGTCAGCTTCATCGGGCCGTCCGGCTGCGGCAAGACGACGTTCCTGCGGGTGATGGCCGACCTTGAGCAGCCGACGGGTGGGGAGATCACGGTCAACGGGGTCTCACCCGGCGAGGCGCGGCGTGCGCGCGCCTATGGCTATGTGTTTCAGGCGGCGGGGCTGTATCCCTGGCGCACGATTGGCGGCAACATCCGCCTGCCGCTTGAGATCATGGGGATCCCCAAGGCCGAGCAGGCGGAACGGGTCGCCCGCGTTCTTGATCTGGTGGAGCTGAGCGGGTTCGAGCGCAAGTTTCCCTGGCAGCTGTCGGGGGGCATGCAGCAGCGGGCGAGTATCGCGCGCGCGCTTTCCTTCAACGCGGATATCCTGCTGATGGATGAACCCTTTGGCGCGCTGGACGAGATTGTACGCGATCACCTGAATGAACAGGTGCTCAAGCTTTGGGAGCGCACGGGCAAGACCATCGCCTTTGTCACCCATTCGATCCCGGAGGCGGTGTATCTGAGCACCAAGATCGTCGTGATGAGCCCGCGACCGGGCCGGATTACGGATGTGATCGACAGCCCGCTGCCCAAGGAGCGCCCTTTGGAGATCCGCGAAAGTCCGGAGTTTCTGGAGATCGCGCACCGGGTGCGCGAGGGGCTGCGCGCGGGGCATGCAGATGGGTAAGGCCGCGCGACACGCGCCTGCGGCGACGTCCCGCCCGCCCTCCCGCAAGGGAGCGCGCGAATGAGGTCGATCCTGCCCGTTCTGACGGTGGTGGCCGGGATCCTTGGGTTCTGGCTTTTGGCCGTCATTCCGATGAACATGCATCTGGTGGCTGATCAGGCGCAGCGCGACGGGGCCGTGGTCACGCCCGATACGCCGACCGCGCGGCAGGATTTGAGCGGCGTCGGGCTGGCACTGAAAAACGTGCATCTGATCCCGCTGACCTATGATTTCCAACGCCCGCGCCTGCCCGCGCCGCAGCAAGTCGCCGGCGAGATGGTGGATACGATCTTTGGCCGCAGCGTCACCTCGAAACGCTCGTTGGTGTATCATGGCTGGGTGACGCTGGCGCCGACCTTGCTGGGGTTTGCGATTGGCACGGGGCTGGGGATTTTGTTGGCGGTGGGCATCGTCTACAGCCGGGTGATGGACCGCAGCGTGATGCCCTGGGCGATTGTCAGCCAGACGATCCCCATTCTGGCGCTGGCGCCGATGGTGATCGTGGTGCTGGGGTCGATGGGGATACAAGGTTTGTTCCCGAAATCGTTGATTGCGGCCTATCTGTCGTTCTTCCCTGTTGTCGTGGGCATGGTGAAGGGGCTGCGCAGCCCTGACGCGATGCAGTTGGATCTGCTGCGCACCTATAATGCGTCCAAGCCGCAGGGGTTCTGGAACCTGCGCCTGCCCGCGTCGGTGCCGTATCTGTTCGCCTCGCTCAAGATCGGGATTTCGGCCTCTCTGGTGGGCACAATCGTGGCGGAGCTGCCGACGGGCGCGCGCGCGGGCTTTGGCGCGCGGATGCTTGTGGGGGATCAATACGGGCAGCCGCTGGTTAGCTGGGCCGCGCTTTTTGCCGCGGCGCTGACGGCGGCGGCGCTTGTCGGGTTGTTCGGCCTGATCGAGCGGATGACCCTGAAACGCATGGGGATGCAGGCGGCATGATGTATGTGGCGTTGGGCATTGCCGTCTGGATCCTTGGCTGGTGGATCAATGTGCGACTGGCCAACGGGGCCGCGTCGGACACCGTGAGCGCACGGGTCGCCGTGCCGTTGATCTTTGGCCTGACAATCGTGGTCGTGTGGGAGCTGATGGTGCGCGGGTTCGAGGTCAGCCCGGTGATCCTGCCCGCGCCCACGGATGTAATCGAACGGATCGGCTCTTCCGGTGCGACACTGTGGGCCGATTTCCGGCAGACGATCCTCAAAGGGGCGCTTGTGGGGTATGTGCTGGGGGCTGCTGCGGCCTTCGCCGTGGCGATCCTTGCGGACCGGTCGGAGTTTTTGACTCGCGGCATCCTGCCTGTCGGGGGCTTCATGGCGGCGCTGCCGATCGTGGGGACGGCGCCGATTTTTGTGAAGTGGCTGGGCAGCGATTGGGAATCCAAGGCCGCCGTGGTGGGGGTGATGGTATTCTTTCCGATCCTGGTGAACACGGTGGCGGGGCTTAAGGATACGTCGGCCATGCAGCGCGATCTGATGCGCACCTACGCGGCGGGCTATTGGCCGACGCTGTTCAAGCTGCGGCTACCGTCGGCCGCGCCGTTCATCTTCAACGGTCTGAAAATCGGCACGACGCTGGCGCTGATCGGCGCGATTGTTGCTGAATTTTTCGGCTCGCCAACGGTGGGCATGGGGTTTCGCATCTCGACCAGTTTCGGGCAGCTTGCGCTCGACATGGTCTGGGCCGAAATTGTGGTGGCGGCGCTGGCGGGATCGGCGTTCTATGGCATCATGGTCCTGATCGAGAAACGGGTGACGTTCTGGCATCCGTCGCAAAGATAAACAAAACGCCCCGAACGGGGCATCAACCAACCTGGAGGGGTTACCAATGAAAAAGATGATGATCGCCGCAAGCTTTGCGGCCAGTCTGGCGGCGGCACCGCTGATGGCGGACGGCCACGCAAATACCGTGACGCTGCAGCTGCAGTGGGTCACGCAGAGCCAGTTCGCGGGCTACTACGTGGCGCAGGACAAGGGATTTTACGAAGAAGAGGGGCTGGATGTGACGATCCTGCCGGGCGGCCCTGATATCGCACCGCCGCAGGTGCTTGCGGGCGGCGGCGCGGATGCGATGCTGAACTGGATGCCCTCGGCGCTGGCCGCACGCGAAAAAGGCCTTCCGGTCGTCAACATCGCCCAGCCGTTCAAGACATCTGGCCTGATGCTGACCTGCTGGAAGGATACCGGCATCACGGAAGTGGCCGATTTCAAGGGCAAGACCATCGGCGTTTGGTTCTTTGGCAATGAATACCCGTTCCTGAGCTGGATGAGCCAGGAGGGGATTTCGACCGAGGGCGGCGAGGACGGTGTGACGGTTCTCAAGCAGGGCTTCAACGTCGATCCGCTGCTGCAACGCGAGGCCGACTGCATCTCGACCATGACGTACAATGAATACGGTCAGGTGCTGGATGCGGGCGTGAACCCAGACGAGCTGGTGACGTTCAAGTACGAGGATCAGGGCGTCGCGACGCTGGAGGACGGCATCTACGTGCTCGAAGAGAACCTCGAGGATCCGGTGTTTGTCGACAAGATGGTGCGGTTCGTGCGTGCCTCGATGAAGGGCTGGAAATACGCCGAGGAAAACCCGGAAGAGGCGGGTGGAATCGTGGTCGAAAACGATGAGACGGGTGCCCAGTCCGAGGAGGCACAGATCCGTATGATGAAGGAAATTGCAAAGCTGACGGCAGGCTCCGACGGATCGCTGGATGAGGCGGATTACCAGCGCACGGTCGATACGCTGCTGGCAGGCGGGTCTGACCCGGTGATCTCCAAGGCGCCCGAAGGCGCGTGGACCAGCGTCATCACGGATCAGGCGCTGCAGTAAGCGACGCACGACGTGAAAAAGAGGGGCTGGCACCTGCGTGTCGGCCCCTTTTACATTCAGAACTCAACGCCGCTGAGCCCTGCGATGACCATGACGACGGCCCCCAACACGAGGGCAAAGACCAGCAATCGCCAGAGCGCAACGGCGAGGACGGTCGCCAGTGCCACGACAAGCCGGAGCAGAGCGTACAGCAACGGAACCGCCAGCGCGCCGAGAAACGCGGCAATCAGAACCTCACCCCAGTCGAAAGCCGCCGCCTGCCGTGTCTGAACGACTGCGCCTGACAGGGCCGCGAGCGCCAAGATCACAAGGACAATGATCCTGCCACGCCCGCAATCGATCCAGCGCTCAAATCCGCGAAAAGCCCAGTCAGATCGGGCGGTGATGGCGGTGCGGTTGCCCTGAGCGCTTGCGGCCCTTGCAAGGTGCTTTTCGCGTTCTTGTTCGATCAACTGCTGTCTTTTTCGTGCGTCGGCCTGTTGGGCATGCAGGGTCTGCATTCCAGACCTGTAGTAGGCGTCACTCCAGCGTGGGTCTTCGGGGCCACTCATCTGATTGTTCCTGTGGTAAGCGCTATGCGCGTGCGGGATGCCCAACAAAAAAAGGGTCGGCGATCATGCCGACCCTTTGTGCGTTTGCGTTGTGTGAATCAGAGGACGGTAACTTTTGTCCCGATTGGCACGCGCTGGTAAAGGTCCTTGACGTGTTCGTTCAGCATCCGGATGCAGCCGTTGGAGACCGAGCGCCCGATTGAGCGGGGCGCCGTGGTGCCGTGGATGCGGAAATACGTGTCCACACCGTTCTGAAAAAGATAGAGCGCACGCGCGCCGAGTGGGTTGCCGGGGCCACCGGGCTGCGCTTCGGTGTTGCCGATGAAGCGTTGGTATTTGGCAGGCTCACGCTCGATCATCTCGTTGGTCGGACGCCAGGTTGGCCATTCCTTTTTCACTGCGATGGTGGCGGTCCCCGTGAACTCCAGACCGGCCCGGCCCACGCCCACGCCGTAGCGCATTGCCTGACCGGGTGCGGTAACAAAATACAGGTAATAGCTGCGCGGCAGGATCAGCAATTCACCGACCTGATATGATTTTTTGATCCGAACGGCTTGTGGCGTCGGATCGAAAGCCGCGGCCTGGGCCGAGACGAGCTGTGGCGTTGCGGTGGCGGCAAGTGAGCTTGCGAGGAACGTACGACGGCGCATGAGAGACCCTTTCTGGCAGATTCACATCTTTCATGCCGTAAAAAGAGGTCTTTTTTCAAGGCTGATGATCAAAAACCGGACAACCGTTGCAGATTGTCCGATCACTTAAGCGTGTGATCGCCCGAGGCGGGTGTTTGGCCGACTGCGCGCGCCTAGGCCAAGGCGATATTCGTGGCGGATTCGCGACCGTCGCGGCCGGCCTCGATATCGAATGTCACTTTTTGATTGTCAGCCAGACCGGTCAGCCCCGCGCGCTCGACAGCCGAGATGTGCACGAACACATCCTTTGACGCGCCGTCGGGGGCAATAAACCCGTAACCCTTTGTCGTATTGAACCATTTGACTGTGCCTGTGGCCATGTCGTCCTCTCCTGTTGCTGCCATCCGCGATATGCGATGGCCCGGCTTATCAAGTCTGTCATCGAGAGACTGATCGCGGTAGCGCAGGCAGTGGTCTTGATAAATCAAACGTCAGCCCGAAAAATATGCCAGCGCGATTCCGGCATATCAAGTATTTCGCATCACGCCGGGGACCAAATGGCCGGGCTCAGGCGGCCGGTATACAGAGGCGGAATTGGATAAGTATATGCAAAATAATGCAATGATGCCGGGTGATGGCACCGCGTCCTTTGTCATCTCTGCGGGTGGTTTGCGGGCGCGGATCCTCAGTTTTGGGGCAAGTTTGCAGGACCTGAGGCTCGACGGCATTGCGAATCCCCTCGTGCTGAGCCTGCCGGATGGCGATTACCCCGGTGCGGCAGCGTCGCTCTATGCCGGTGCGATTGTGGGGCCTGTGGCCGGGCGGATAGCGCAGGCGCGCACGTGTATCGGCGGCCGGTCGGTCGCCCTTGACCGCAACGGAGGCGCCCATCATCTGCACGGAGGATCCGGCGCGCTGTCGCACCGGGTGTGGACGCCTGTCGCGGTAACCCCGGATGCGCTGACCCTGCGGGCGCGGATGCGCGCGGGGGAAAATGGCTACCCGGCGGGGACAATCGTTTATGCGCGATATCGCGTTTCCGGCGAGGGTACGCTTGCGCTGACGCTGACGGCCACCTGCACGCGACGCACCCTGATGAACCTATGTCACCACCCGTATTTCAACCTTGATGGCGCTCCAACGATTGCGGGGCACGTGTTGGAATGCCCGGCCACGCAGTATCTGCCCGCCGATGCGGATGCGCTGCCGACCGGAGAGATCGCGCCGGTCGCGGGAACGGCGTTCGATTTCCGTGCCGGGCGCGCTGTCGCCGCGCAGAGCTATGACAACAGCCTGTGCCTGCATCGGGACCGGGCGCGCGGATTGCGCTTTGCCGCCGGGCTGGCGGCCGGGGCCGGGCCACGGCTGCAGATCTGGACAACCCAGCCCGCGTTGCATGTCTATGACGGCGCGGGGATTGACGCGCGCGCCGCTGACGGTCGCCGCCTTGGCCCGCGTGCGGGCCTCGCTCTTGAGGCGCAGGGCTGGCCCGACGCGCCAAACAATCCGGGCTTTCCCGGGATCACGATCCTCCCCGGTGAAGTCTACAGCCATGAGGTACAGTACCGCTTCTTGCCACGGTGAGCCCCCGAAGACTCCTCTCAAACGCCGTAAAGGCGCCCTTTTTCCCAGCGACCCTGATGGGAACGATGCGTGGCGCGTGCCAGAAGGACGAGCCATGCAGGAATGTAGGAGACCTTATGCGTATTCTTGCCGTGGACGATGACCCGGTCACCCGGGACTTGCTGGACAGTGCAATGCGGCAATCGGGATTTGGCGCCATCAGCTTTGCCGCGAGCGGTGAAGAGGCGTTGCAGGCGGTTGCGGACGCGTCAGAGCCGTTCGATACCTTCCTTCTCGATATCATGATGCCGGGAATCGACGGGATTGCCCTGTGCGAGCGCTTGCGCGCCCTCCCGGAGTACCGCAGCGCGCCGATCATCATGATCACGGGCGACCGCCAACACGACAGCATGTCGCGCGCCTTTGATGCGGGAGCGACGGATTATGTGAGCAAGCCGTTCGACGGTCTGGAACTGGGGACGCGCATCAATATGGCCGCCCTGTTGACCGACAGTCTGCGGCGCGAGCGGGAAAGCCAGGACCGGCTTGATGCCTTGACGCATCTGACGACAATCTCTTTTGACGACCGTTTCGATTTGATGGCAACGCCGGGTCTCAAACCTTTCCTGACGCTTGAGAATGATCTCTTGCGCCGTGGAGAGGCACTGTATGCGATGACGCTGTTTCGGGTCGAGCTTACTGGTGCGAAGGATCTGTTTCGCGCGCAATCCGCGACGGCTTACCGCCATGGCATGCAGACCACCGCGCGCGCCGTGTCAGAGGCAATCGATAGTGACACAACCCGTTTTGCCCACGGTGGGCGTGGCACCTTTGTGGCGGTCGTCTACAGCCGGGAACGTGTGGACCTAGAAGCGCTGAGCGAGATGGCGCAAGCATCGCTTGAGGCGCATTGGGCAGGGGATGCGCCCGCGATCAACGTGGCACAGATCGGAGAGCAGCGATTGTGGTCCGGTCTGTCGGCTGCGGAAGCCCTGCGCAGTTTTCAGGGCCGCGCCGACCTGACGGAGCCTGCCGAGCCTGTGGAAGTGAACGGTCTGTTCGAACGGCTGACGTCCAAACTGCTCACCGGATAGAACCGAAAAAAAGGGGCAGCCGCCTGGCCGCCCCCCGGTGCACGGTCAGCGCACGAATTTCTTGTGCTTGAGGCGTTTTGGCTCCAGCGCGTCGGCACCCAGACGGCGTTTCTTGTCCTCCTCGTAGTCCTCGAAGTTCCCTTCGAACCACTCCACGTGGGAGTTGCCCTCGAACGCGAGGATGTGGGTGCAGATCCGGTCGAGGAAGAAGCGGTCGTGCGAGATCACCACCGCGCAGCCGGCAAAATCGACCAGCGCATCTTCGAGCGCGCGCAGGGTTTCGACGTCCAGATCGTTGGTCGGCTCGTCAAGCAACAGCACGTTTCCGCCGGATTTGAGCAGACGGGCCATGTGCACGCGGTTGCGCTCCCCGCCCGACAGCAGCCCGACCTTTTTCTGCTGATCGCCGCCCTTGAAGTTGAAGGACGAGCAATAGGCGCGGGAATTTACCTCCGCATCGCCCAGCTGAATCAGTTCGGCCCCCCCTGAGATCGCCTGCCAGACGTTGTCATCGGGGTTCAGATCGTCGCGGGACTGATCGACGTAGGACAGCTCGACCGTGTCGCCGATCTCGACCGTGCCTGCGTCGGGTTTTTCCTGACCCGTCAGCATTTTGAAGAGCGTCGATTTACCCGCGCCGTTGGGGCCGATGACGCCCACGATACCGCCGGGCGGCAGAGAGAAATCGAGCCCTTCGACCAGCAGCTTGTCGCCCATCGCCTTTGTCAGCCCTTCGACCTCGATCACCTTGGAGCCGAGGCGCTGGCCCGAGGGGATGACGATTTGGGCATAGGCCAGCTTTTCACGCTCTGACTGATCGGCCATCTCGTTGTAGGATTTGATCCGGGCCTTGGATTTGGATTGTCGCGCCTTGGCGCCCTGACGCATCCATTCCAATTCGCGCTCCAGCGTTTTCTGGCGGGATTTATCCTCGCGCGCTTCCTGGGCGAGGCGTTTGGCCTTCTGCTCCAGCCAATCGGAATAGTTGCCCTCGTAGGGGATGCCGCGCCCGCGGTCGAGCTCAAGGATCCAGCCGGTGATGTCGTCGAGGAAATAGCGGTCGTGGGTGACGATCAGGATCGTGCCCTTGTAGTCGATCAGGTGCTGTTGCAGCCACGCGATGGTTTCCGCATCAAGGTGGTTGGTCGGCTCATCGAGCAGCAGCATTTCGGGCGCTTCGAGCAGCAGTTTGCACAGCGCCACGCGGCGCGCTTCCCCGCCCGAAAGATCGGCGATGTTGGCGTCGTCCGGCGGGCAGCGCAGCGCCTCCATCGACACGTCGATCTGGCTGTCGAGATCCCACAGATTTTCCGCGTCGATCTGATCCTGCAACGCGGCCATCTCATCGGCGGTCTCGTCGGAGTAATTCATCGCCAGCTCATTATAGCGATCGAGGATCGCCTTTTTGCTCGCCACGCCGAGCATCACGTTCTCGCGCACGGTCAGTTCCGGGTCGAGCTTTGGCTCCTGCGGCAGATAGCCGACGCGTGCGCCCTCGGCGACCCATGCCTCGCCGGTGAAATCCTTGTCGAGGCCGGCCATGATCTTCATCAGGGTGGATTTACCCGCGCCGTTGACGCCGACGACACCGATCTTGACCCCGGGGAGGAAGTTGAGGTGGATGTTCTCGAAACATTTCTTGCCGCCGGGGTATGTCTTGGACACGCCCTGCATGTGGTAGACGTATTGATAGGCCGCCATGACGGTCCTCCTTGGTGCGAATGTGTGTTTGGGTGTGCAATAGCGGGATCGCGCAGGCGCAACAAGTCCGCTGAGGCGGTTGACAACGGCCGCGCGATCCCCGCACGCTCGCGCTGTTTTTGCCGGAGGCCGTGCTGGTGCGCCATGACATTCCCTTTGCCGCACCCGGTCAGGTTATCGGGCTTTTGGGTGGATCGTTCGATCCCGCGCACGCGGGCCATGTACACATCACGCGCGAGGCGCTCAAACGGTTCGGGCTGGACGCGGTGTGGTGGCTTGTCTCGCCCGGCAACCCGTTGAAAGAACGCGGGCCCGCGCAGATGCAGCGCCGTTTGGCGCATGCTCGCGCGGTGATGCAGCACCCGCGCGTGACCATCACGGGGATCGAAGCACGGTTGGGCACGCGCTACACGGCGCAGACTTTGCGGGCGATCACGGCGCTATATCCCACGCAGCGCTTTGTGTGGTTGATGGGGGCCGACAACCTTGCGCAGTTCCATCTGTGGCAGGACTGGCGAGCTATCATGGACACGACGCCCGTCGGCGTGCTCGCGCGTCCGGGCGAGCGGATCTCGGCGCGGATGAGCAGGGCGGCTGCGCTCTATGCGCCCGCGCGGATCCCGGGGCGGATGTCGCGCACGCTTCGCACCGCACAGGCGCCCGCGTGGTGTTTTGTGAATGTGCCGATGATGGATGTGTCGTCTTCGGCGATCCGTGCTGCAGGCGCGTGGTCAGCGTAGGCGCGCCGAAGCGAGACCGGCGCCGATGATGAGGGCCAGACCCGTCCAGACAGC
Source organism: Sulfitobacter albidus (assembly GCF_018200035.1). Classification (NCBI taxonomy): domain Bacteria; kingdom Pseudomonadati; phylum Pseudomonadota; class Alphaproteobacteria; order Rhodobacterales; family Roseobacteraceae; genus Sulfitobacter; species Sulfitobacter albidus. The sequence continues at coordinate 167,098 of NZ_CP073581.1, forward strand.
CGCATCAGGCAGATCACCGAAGATGAGCCACCCCAGCGTGACGGCCGCAATCAGCTGAAAGTAAACGAGCGGGGCAAGTCGGGTGGCGGGCGCAAGACGGTAGGCAAAGAGCAGCAGCAGATTGCCCAGCATCGAAAAGAGCCCCGAGGCAAGCGTCAGCGCAGCAATCTGTGGCGTGATTTGCGGCCAGTTTGACAGGCCGAAGGGCAACAGGATCAGACCGGCAATCAATAGTTGCGTCAGGGTCAGGGCCAGCGGTGTGCCGACGCCGCCCAGATAGCGAGACAGGGTCAGAAAAACGCCGTAGCATCCGCCCGCGGCGAGCGCCCAAAGAAGTCCGATGCCCGTCTCCCCGCCCGGTCGGACCACGATCAGCACCCCGGCAAAGCCCGCGAGGATCAGCGCGGAGCGCAGCCACGTGACGCTTTCGCGCAGGAAAATCACGGCTAGCACGTAGCTCACCAGTGGACCGACAAAGAACGCTGCAAAAACGGTGGCGATTTCCTCGGTACTCAGGGCGACCTGAATACAGCTGATCCCGGCGGCAAGCGTGGCGGCGCGGACCCAGATGCGCCAGTCACGCAGCAGCCCATAGGCATCGTGCGGCACAAACGGGATCAGGCACACCATCCCGATGGCAAAGCGTGACCACGCAACAAAAATGGGTGCGACGCCCAGCGTTCCGCTGAGCAATTTGCCCGCACTGTCGCCCGCCGGGATCAGCGACATGGCAACAAACATGATGAGTACGGCGCGGTGCATGGCCGCCGCGCTATCACGATTGCGCGGGCTGCGGTATCGTGAATATCGGGCGCTTGTGAAGTCGCGGGACCCTGCGCTATGTCTTTGCCATGGCTCAAGAGTATTCCAGACGCAGATTCCTTGGCGCAGCAGCCGCCTGGCCCGTGATGGCCGGTGTGGTGCATGCGGCACCTCCTGCCGCATCCCTGCGGCCCGTGCTGCGGGGCGAAGATTTTTTCAAGCGCGCGGTACGCTCGGTCGATGAGATCCTGCGCGAGGCAAAGCTGAGCGGTGATGTCTCGTTCGCCGTGGCCGATGCGGCGACCGGCCTGCGACTGGAGCAGCGCACCGCCGGCGTGGCCCAGCCCCCGGCAAGCGTCGCCAAGGCGTTGACCGCCTTGTATGCACTGGACGCTCTTGGTCCCACACACCGGTTCGAGACACGGCTGATGACCACGGGCGGCATTGTCGACGGAGTGGTTCAGGGCGATCTGATCCTTGCGGGCGGGGGGGATCCCACGCTCGACACGGATCGTCTTGCCGGAATGGCTGCGCAGCTCAAGGCGTTGGGCGTCACCGGGGTGAAGGGCGCGTTCAAGGTTTTTGACAAAGCGCTGCCGCGTCTTGACCGCATTGACCCAGAGCAGCCAGATCAGGTCGGCTATAACCCCGGGGTTTCGGGGCTGGCGTTGAACTACAACCGGGTGCATTTCGAATGGAAGCGCGGCGGCAACGGCTATGCCGTGACGATGGATGGCCGATCGGAGAGGTTGCGCCCCGCCGTGCGATTTGCCGCCATGCGCGTGGTCGATCGGCAAAGCCCGATCTACACCTACGCCGACGGCGAAGGGCGCGATAACTGGACCGTTGCGCGGCCCGCGTTGGGCAACGGTGGCGCGCGCTGGCTGCCGGTGCGCAAGCCGGGGCTCTACGCGGCAGAGGTCTTTGCGGTGTTGGCCGGGGCGGAAGGCATCGCGCTGGGCGTTCCGGGTTTCGTCGACACCCTCCCGGAAGCGGATGCTATCGTGACCGATCGCAGCCGCGATCTGCGTACCATCGCGCGCGAGATGCTGAAGTGGTCCACGAACCTCACCGCCGAGATGCTGGGGCTTGCGGCCACACGCGCACGCGGTGTCGAGGTCGACACGTTGAAAGCCTCGGCCGCGCAGATGAACGCCTGGGCGCAGACGGCGCTGGGGATGGAGGCTCCTGCGCTGGTCGATCACTCCGGCCTTGGCGATGACAGCCTGTTGAGCACGGCTGACATGGTCACTGCCCTGGTGCAGGTCCGCGATACGGGTCTGCGCGACATCCTCAAACCGATTGCGATGCGCGATGAAAACCGGCGCGTGATCCAGGATCATCCGATCCGCGTGGATGCAAAGACCGGTACGTTGAATTTCGTCTCGACCCTCGCGGGGTATCTTACCGGGCCGGACGGGACCGAGATGGCATTCGCGATCTTCACCGCCGATCCGGCGATCCGCGCCACGATCACGCGTGCCGAGCGGGAAGGCCCGGCGGGCGGGCGCACGTGGAACCGGCGATCAAAGCGGCTGCAACAGGCGTTGATCGAACGCTGGGGCGTCCTCTACGGCGCTTAGGTAAGGTGGCGCGCGCGCGCACCGCGTTCGATCGCGGCGGCGTGCAGCCGGTCGATGGTCAGCTCATAGCGCATCTCTTCGAGCAGGCGCAGTTCGGTTTCCTCTAGCGTGCCATCTGCGGCGGCGACGTCGCAGGCCAGCGCATAGGCCGTTTCGTGCAGGCGCTCGGGCAGCCCTTCGCGCACGAGACCGAACAGCGCGTCGAGCCCGTCTTCCTGCTCGAACAAATCGAACACCATCTGGCTGACGACCTTGATCCGGTCGGCGTCGTATCCGGCGAAGATGGGAAGCAGGTTCACGGCGGCTTGGATCTTGATCAGCTCGGTGGTGCCGATATCCTCGTCCGAGGCGGAGACGGCGACCATTACAGCAACAAGGCAGTCCTGCGCGCTGAGCGCGAGAGATGGGTCATCTGGCATTTTGGGATCCTTGGGGCCGGGAGCTATGTTGCGGTGCAGAATATTGACGGCGCGGGGGCTACGCAATAGATGATGCCGATCCGGGCGCGATGGGGCTCCGGCGATGAATTTGGGAACTGATATGTCCACCACACGTGACGCCGCGATGCAAAGCAAGGCCTGGCCCTTTGAAGAGGCGCGCCGTGTGCTCAAACGCTATCAGAACAAGCCGCCCGAGAAGGGGTTTGTTCTTTTCGAGACGGGCTATGGCCCCTCGGGCCTGCCGCATATCGGGACCTTCGGCGAAGTTCTGCGCACCACCATGATCAAGCGCGCGTTCGAAGAGATCAGCGACATCCCGACCAAGCTGATCTGCTTTTCCGACGATCTGGACGGGATGCGCAAGGTGCCCGGCAACGTGCCGCAGCAGGATATGCTGGCCGAGCACATGCACAAGCCGCTGACGAGCGTGCCTGATCCCTTCGGCGAGTTTGAGAGCTTTGGCCATTACAACAACGCGATGTTGCGGCGGTTTCTGGATACTTTCGGGTTCGAATATGAGTTCTACTCGGCGCGGGAGTTCTACCGCGCGGGGCATTTCGACGAGATCCTTCTGCGCGCGGCAGAGCGGTACGATCAGATCATGGAGGTGATGCTGAAATCCCTGCGCGAGGAGCGGCGCCAGACCTATTCGATCTTTTTGCCGATCCATCCCGAAACGGGCCGCGTGATGTATGTGCCGATCAAACACGTCGATGCGGAAGCGGGCACCGTGACCTTTGATGATGAGGACGGCACGGAGATGACGCTGCCCGTCACCGGCGGCAATGTGAAGCTTCAGTGGAAGCCGGATTTCGGCGCGCGCTGGGCAGCACTTGGCGTTGATTTCGAGATGTACGGCAAAGAGCACGCGACCAATACGGCGATCTACGACCGGATCTGTGAAATCCTCGGCGGCAAGAAGCCCGAGCATTTCAGCTATGAGCTGTTTCTGGACGAAAACGGGCAGAAGATTTCCAAGTCTTCGGGCAACGGGATCTCGATTGATGAATGGCTGCGCTATGCCAGCACGGAATCGCTGTCGTATTTCATGTTTCTCAAACCCAAGACCGCCAAGCGGATGCACTTCGATGTGATCCCGAAGGCGATGGACGAATACCACCAGCAACTGCGCGCCTACGAGACCCAAGACGAAAAGGGCCGTCTGGCAAACCCCGTGTGGCACATCCACGGCGGGGACGTGCCGGTGTCGGACATGGTTGTGCCGTTCTCGATGCTGCTGAACCTCGCGTCGGTGTCGCAGGCGGAGGACAAATCGCAGCTGTGGGGCTTTATCCAGCGTTATGCGCCTGAAGCGACGCCCGAGGGCAATCCCGGTATGGACGCGGCGGCGGGCTATGCGGTGCGGTACTTCAACGATTTCGTGAAACCGGCCAAGGTGTACCGTGCGCCCAGCGATCTGGAGCGCGAGGCGCTGGAGGATCTGCGCGCGCGGTTGGTTGCGTGGGACGGGGGCCTTGACGCGGAGGCGTTGCAGTCGGAGGTCTTTGCCTGCGGCCGTGAGCGGTTCGACCCTCTGCGTGATTGGTTCAAGGCGCTGTACGAAGTGCTGCTGGGCGCGAGCCAGGGACCGCGATTTGGTGGTTTCATCGCGCTGTACGGCGTCGAGGAGACCATCGCACTGATCGACGCCGCACTGGCCGGAGAGCTGGTGACAGGCTGAAACTCTTGCCGTCTTTGCCGCGTGAATTACCTCAAGTCAGGTCAGCAGCGGGAGAGACGGCGATGAAAACGGTACTGCACGCGATGGTTTTCTGTGTACTGGGCGCATTTGGCGCGCAAGCTCAGGAGGCGGAAATCCAAGGCACGATCAGCCAGCAATTCGAGGCATTCAAGGCGGATGATTTTGCCTCCGCCTTTGAATTTGCCAGCCCCACCTTGCAGACGTTTTTTCAAACGCCCGAGAATTTTGGCCGCATGGTCACCCAAGGCTATCCCATGGTCTGGCGCCCCGCGCAGGTGATGTTTCTGGAACTGCGCGAAGAGGGCGGTACCTATTGGCAAAAGGTGCAGATCACCGACAAAAAGGGCCGGTTTCACGTGCTCGAATACCGTATGCAGCAGCTTGAGAGCGGCTGGCGCATCAACGGCGTGCAGATCCTCGATGCGCCGGGCGCTGCGGTCTGACGCAACACCCACCGTCACGGGCGCCTAGGCCCGCGTTAAGAGCACGTTGATATCTCCTTTCCCCGACCGGCCCTGTCGCGCCGGACCACGTGGGAAAGGGATTTCAATGAACAAGGCGATCACCGACGGGATTCAACTGACACCGTCTCCGTATGCGAACGGGCTTGACCAATATTCCAGTAGCGACGGGACGCCGGGCTCTCCCAGCTATAACGGTGCTGCAAACGCGGCATTCGTGCCGGCGGATCAGGATTTTGGCGGTGCACTGGAGCTGTTGAAGACGGAAAGCACGCAGCGTCTGCGCTACAAGGGCGAGACGCCGATTGTTCCGGGATGCTATTTGCAGATCAAGGTACGGATCAAGGCGATCAGTGGCAACCTGCCGACGGTGCGGATTGCGGCCTATGCGGCCAGATCGAACGGGACGCCCGTGCCGGGTGTGGTGAGCACGGGTCCGAACACCGCGCTGACGACCTACGGGCAGGTGGTCGAGATCACGGCGATTGTCGGCATCGGAAATCGCACCGGCGTCGATATGGTCTGGGGGCCAACGGCGGCCTACGGACATTTCGGTATCGACCTTCTGGGACAGAACGGCGGTGTCGTGCGGATCGACGATATCGAGATCAACGACGTGTCCTCGGTCTTTCTGGGGGATGTCGTATCGACAATCGATGTGCGGGATTATGGTGCGGTCGGCAACGGCACAACCGATGACACTGCCGCGTTCGAGGCTGCAAACGCGGCTGCCAACGGGCGCACGGTGCTGATCCCCAACGGTGTTTTCCGCCTGAACGGCGATGTCACGTTTGATACGCGCACCAAGTTCGAGGGCACCGTCACCATGCCCACCGAAGCGATCCTGCTGCTGCGCCGCAATTATGATCTGCCCAACTACATTGAGGCGTTTGGCAACGAAGAACTGGCCTTCCGCAAGGCGTTTCAGGCGCTGCTGAACAACTCGGATCACGAATCGCTGGATCTGGGCGGGCGCAAGGTGGCGTTGACGGGACCGATCGACATGCAGGCCGCGGTGCCGTCGCGCTCGCGCTATTCGACGCGCCGGGCGATCCACAACGGGCAGTTGATTGCGCTGGCGGATGGGGATTGGGCCACGACGACGATCACGGCACAGGCGACGTATAGTCCCGGAAATCCGCGGGTCCTGTCGAATGTCGCGAATATCGCCAACATCGAGGTCGGCAGCCATGTGACCGGCGCGGGCGTGGGGCGCGAGGTTTACGTAAGATCAAAGAATGTCGCGAGGGGAGAGATTACGCTGAATGCCGCTCTCTACGATGCGGCAGGCACGCAGAATTTCACCTTCCGCCGGTTCAAATACCTGCTGGATTTCTCGGGTTTCGAAGTGGTCAGCAAGTTCGTGTTGCACAACATCGAATTCCAGTGCTCAGCGGTGTGTAGCGGGATTCTTCTGGCCGGAGCGGGGACGATCTTTACCGTGCGGGACTGCTTTATCACGACGCCGAAGGATCGCGGGATCACGTCCATGGGCGGTGGCTGTCAGGGGATGTTCATCGAGCGCAACCAGTTCCTGTCGGCGGAGGATTCTCTGGCCGTCTCCGCCCGCAGCAGCATCGCGCTGAACGTGAATGCCAATGATGCCAAGATCCGCAACAACCGCGCGACCCGGTTCAAGCATTTCGCCGTGTTGAGCGGCAAGAACCATCTCGTTTCGGGCAATCACTTTTTCCAGGGTGATACGATCAAGGGTGGGATCCGCTCTGCCGGGGTGGTTCTGGCGGAGCCCTACGCCTCGTTCATCTTCACCAACAACTACAGCGACAACGCATTTCTGGAGTGGACCAACGAGCGAGATCCGGAGCCTGCGTTCAGCGGTGGTTTTTCGTTCAGCGCGATGGAGATTTCGAGCAATGTGTTCCTGTCGGGGGATGTGGCGCCAAGTTTCAGCTATATCGTCGTCAAGCCGCACGGGGCCGATCATTTCCTCAATGGGGTGAACATTACGGGCAACCAGTTCCGCTCGATCAACGGGTCGATCAACCGGGCCGAGCGGATCGATACCAGCTTTGCCGCGATGAACCTGACGCGCACGCGGAATGTGCGGATGCAGGGCAACAACTTCTTTGGTGTCGTGTCGCAGGTCACCAGCCCCTACACGATTGAACACGAGGAGAACACGCCGCAGCAATCCTGGCTGATCGATACCGGATCGGCGCTGCCGTTTCAGGCGCGCGCGCTGAGTATCGATGCGGTGGCGGTGCGTGGCGGGGTCCGCAATGCGGCCGGCGCGGTCAATTGGGACGCGCCGTTTGTGCGGGCCCAGCAGGGGCCGAATGCCAATCAGGTTCTGGTCGTTTTCAGCGAGCCGGTCGAAGGTAAGATTGGCCTCACCGTGCGCATCGACAACGATCTCGTCTGACCCGGTCTGGCAGGGAGGGCGGCTCAAAAATCGCGCCAAAGCCCGAGTTTGAGCACGCTGCCGGAGATGTCTCCCAAGGCGGTTTCCGCACCGATTTGAATGCGGAACGGACCCTCTTTGGGGGACAGGATCAGGGAAGGGGCGAGCGTCGTTGCGCTCGTCCCCGCAGCATGCACGAAATAGATCTGCATCATGCCCGCCACATGATCGGTGAAATTCAGACCGACGGTGCCATCCAGTTTGCTGACGTGCAGAGCGTAGGTCACATCCCAAAAGACGTTGGCATCTACGGTGGCCCAGCCGTATTTCTCACCGAGCTTGATGCCGCGACCCCAGCTGATACCTGTTTGTATGTGGGGAAGCACCAGATCATTCGCCCAGTTTGCGCCGACACCGATTGTGTAGCTCCATTTTGATTGGGCGTCGGGAGGGGTAATGGCGCGGGTCGCAAACAGGGTGGCAAAACCGCCCTGAAATCCATTTCGCGGTCGCACGAAACCGATGTCCGCCCCCAGTGTCATGGCATCGCTGTAGCCATACTCGATGAACGTCTGCGAGACAGTGTCTAGGTCAACCGTGCTGGCGAAGGAAAAGGACATGAACCCTTTTCCCCGTTCCCGCAGCCACGCACCTGCATTCACCGTAGCTGGTAATGTGGCGCAAAGCCCGACCGTGATAAGCAAGAGAGACTGTAGATAACGCCGCATTCATCCAGCGTGGTTAACAAACGTTAACAAAGCGTTACCGGTAGCGGGGTGTTGGGTGCGAAAAAGCCCGGCGCGAAGGCCGGGCTCTCTCAAGTTTTGTTAGGCTGTCACGCGGTCTCCGCGGGGTCCGGCGATCAGCCAGACGATAAAGCCTGCAACCGGGAAGACCACCACACCGAGGGTCCAGAGGATTTTCGCGAGACCCGAGGCGCGGGATGTGAAAATGTTATAGATCGCGTAGATGTCGGCGATCAGGATAAGAAGGCCAAGAATACCGTATTCCATTGTAAATGCTCCAGTGTGCGTTGCATGTTGCTTGCCACCTAAACTTTCTTGGGCCGCGCGAGGTTCCCCGATTTGTCCCATCGCATTCTTGTAGATGCTTCGAATGTCCTGTTCTGGCAGGGCGGTGGCGCGCGCCTTGATACTCTGAAGATCGTGGCAAGCGCGCTTTGCGCGCGGCGGTTTGTGCCGGAGTTGATCTTTGATTTCAGGGTGGGACTCGCGGTGGAGGAGGTGGCGCTGCACTTGGGCCTTGATGCCCATTGCGTTCAGATCGCGCCCGAAGGCGCGGCGGCGGACGCTCTCTTGCTGGATCGTGCGGAGCAGTCCGGGGCGCAGATCGTCACGCGCGATCAGTATCGGGATTGGCGCGACAACTACCCCGCCCTGCGTCGGGACTGGCTCGTCAGCGGTCGCATTGTCGGCGGCCGCGCACAGTTTTCGCGCAAGCTGCGTGCGGTGCCGATCTAGCGTTTTCCGCGCTTGCGTTTGACGCCCCCGCGCATCCCACCACGCCCCATCGTCGAGCGACCGGAAGCTTTCTGCGCGTCACCCACGGCCTTGTCGACGGCCTGTTGACGGGCCATTGGATCGTCGGCGATCGCAAGGTCAACAGCCTCAAGCCGCTTGACCTCATCGCGCAGGCGCGCGGCTTCTTCGAATTCGAGGTTTTCGGCGGCCTTGCGCATGTCGGTACGCAGGCCGTCCAGAACCGTTTGCAGATTGCCGCCCGCCAATGGGTTGTCGATCTTTGCGGTGACACGGGATTGATCGGTGTCGCCTTTGTAGAGACCCGACAGGATGTCATCGACATTCTTTTTCACCGTTGCCGGGGTGATGCCGTGCTCTTCGTTATAGGCGATCTGTTTCGCCCGGCGGCGGTTAGTCTCCCCGAGGGCCCGCTCCATCGAGCCGGTGATGCGATCGGCGTACATGATCACACGGCCTTCGGCATTGCGTGCCGCGCGGCCAATGGTCTGGATCAGCGAGGTCTCTGACCGCAGGAACCCTTCCTTGTCCGCATCGAGGATCGCCACCAGCCCGCATTCGGGAATATCGAGCCCTTCGCGCAGCAGGTTGATCCCGATCAGCACATCAAAGGCGCCAAGGCGCAGATCGCGCAGGATCTCGATCCGTTCGATGGTGTCGATGTCGGAGTGCATGTAGCGCACGCGAATGCCCTGTTCGTGCATGTATTCCGTCAGATCTTCGGCCATGCGTTTGGTCAACGTCGTGCAAAGTGTGCGATAGCCGTCGGCGGCCACTTTGCGCACCTCGTCGAGCAGGTCGTCGACCTGCATTTCCACGGGGCGGATTTCCACGACCGGGTCCAGCAACCCGGTCGGACGGATCACCTGTTCGGTGAACACGCCACCCGCCTGTTCGATCTCCCACGCGGCGGGGGTGGCAGAGACAAAGACGGACTGCGGGCGCATGGCATCCCATTCCTCGAATTTCAGGGGGCGGTTGTCCATGCACGACGGCAGGCGGAAGCCGTGTTCGGCCAGCGTGAATTTGCGCCGGTAGTCACCTTTATACATGCCGCCGATCTGCGGGACCGACACGTGGGACTCATCTGCAAAGACGATGGCGTTGTCGGGGATGAATTCGAACAGGGTCGGGGGCGGCTCGCCCGGCGCGCGACCCGTGAGGTAGCGCGAATAGTTTTCGATGCCGTTGCAGACGCCCGTCGCCTCCAGCATCTCGAGGTCGAAGTTCGTGCGCTGCTCCAGCCGCTGCGCCTCCAGCAGTTTGCCATCGGCCACCAGTTGATCGAGCCGCGTGCGCAGCTCTTTCTTGATACCGATCATCGCCTGATTCATCGTGGGTTTCGGCGTGACGTAGTGGGAATTCGCATAGACCCGGATCTTGTCCATCGTACCGGTCTTTTCACCTGTCAGGGGGTCAAATTCCGTGATGGTTTCCAGCTCTTCGCCAAAGAACGACAGTTTCCACGCGCGGTCGTCGAGGTGGGCGGGAAAGATTTCGAGGCTGTCGCCGCGCACGCGGAAGCTGCCGCGCTGGAAGGCCGCATCGTTACGCTTGTACTGCTGCGCCACCAGATCCGCGATCACCTGTCGCTGGTCATAGTTGTTGCCCACGTGCAGATCCTGCGTCATCGCGCCGTAGGTCTCGACCGAGCCGATGCCGTAGATGCACGACACGGACGCCACGATGATGACGTCGTCCCGCTCCAGCAGGGCACGGGTGGCGGAGTGGCGCATCCGGTCGATCTGTTCGTTGATCTGGCTCTCCTTCTCGATGAAGGTGTCAGAGCGCGCGACATAGGCCTCGGGCTGATAATAGTCGTAGTAGGAGACAAAGTATTCGACCGCGTTTTCGGGAAAGAACCCCTTGAACTCACCGTAGAGCTGGGCCGCGAGCGTCTTGTTGGGTGCCAGGATGATCGCGGGGCGCTGGGTCTCCTCGATGATCTTGGCCATGGTAAAAGTCTTGCCCGTGCCGGTGGCGCCCAAGAGAACCTGGTCGCGTTCGCCGTCCAGCACACCGCCTGCCAGTTCCTTGATCGCCGTCGGCTGATCGCCTGCGGGTTCGAATTCGGATACCATCTTGAACGCGCGCCCACCTTCGAGCTTTTCACGGGTCGCCACGTCGGGCGCCGGATTGGCGAGCAGGGCTTCGGATTTGTCGGAATGGGCGTAGGGCATGGATGGCTCCGCTGGTGTCCGCGTATAGGTGTCATGTTTTGCCGTGGGTTCAAGGTGTGCCCGGCGCTTCCTGCCGGAATGCGTCAGCAGACGTGCAACCCTTGATCGGGCGCACGCGGCGTGCCATATCCACACCAGCCAACGACGGAGTGCCCAGATGCGCGCGAGAATCTATCAGCCAGCCCGAACAGCCATGTCTTCGGGTGCCGCGAAAACTCACCAGTGGGTGTTGGAATTTGCCCCCGCCGCCGCGCGCGAGGTTGATCCGCTGATGGGGTGGACATCTTCGTCAGATACGCAAAGCCAGGTCCGGCTCAAGTTCGATACGCGCGAGGCGGCTGTGGAATATGCAGCGGAGAACAACATCGACGCGCAGGTTCAGGACCCCAAGCGACGCAAGCCCAACATCCGCGCGGGCGGATACGGTGAGAATTTCGCGACCGGTCGCCGGGGCGCCTGGACGCACTGACGCAGTGGCGTCCGCGGGGCGCCGAGCTATCTCTCCTGCATCGCTGGTGAAGGAGAGCCACAATGCCCGCAGATCCCAATCGCAACAATCTTGGCATCTATGATGACGTCGCCGCACAGTGGTGGTCAGACGACATGCGCTGGGTCCGCACGCTCAAGAATATGGTGCCGGGCCGACTTTCCTATTTTGATCGGTTGATTGACTGGCAGGGCAAGACGGTGCTCGATCTCGGCTGTGCCGGTGGGTTCATGGCTGAAGCCCTGGCAGAGCGCGGCGCGCGCGTGACTGGTATCGATCCTGCCGAAGACGCGATTGCTGCCGCACGTGCTCACGCACGGGATAGTGGACACAATATTTCCTATGATGTCGGGGTAGGGGAGAGCCTGCCCTACGAAAACGCCAGCTTTGACGCGGTGGTCTGCGTGGATGTGCTCGAACATGTCTCCGATCTGCAAAAGGTGCTTGGCGAGGTCTCGCGGGTGCTGACGACCGATGGGGTGTTCTTTTTCGATACGATCAATCGCAACCCGATCGCGCGCCTTGCCACGATCACCGTGGCAGAGGACGTGCTTGGCCTGCTGCCAAAGGGCACACATGATCCGGCACTCTTCATAAAACCGGATGAGCTCCGTTCCGGGTTGCACAAGGCGGGCCTGTCGCCCGGGCCGATAACCGGATTGGGGCCGCGGGGCCTTAATCGCCGGGGTGATCTTACCTTTGGCCGCCTTCCGCTGACCTCGATCATCTACATGGGACACGCGAAAAAGGCATGAGTCGGGCAAAACGACTCGTTCTTCCGAGCCTGAGCGGCTGATTCACCGCCTGTTTTATGGGCAAATGGCGGAATCGCGGGGATACAGCGGCGTTCCGCAAAAGAAAATGCTTTGAGCGGTGGTGGGTTTGAGCCATAAAAACATGGAGGAAACGAGCATTCGACCCGCAGCAGGTTGAGAAAATCGGCGTTTTGGCGATTTTCTCGAAAAATCGGCTTGCGGGTTTTGGTTGGTGGGTCTAGAACCCCCTTCACCGGCGGCGCTGAGGCGCTACGGGGCGCCACGGAGGCGGGACGGAGCGGATGCTTCGGAGGGTCTTCGGGGTGGAATTCAGGACAGGGATGGCGAGGCGCGCCGGTAAGTTAGGGCGCATCTTGTTGGATTTTGTTCTGAGCGTTATTTGACATTGATGATATCTGAAGAGATATGCGGGCGGTTTGGTTTCATTTCGATGGATCAACGTCTGTATGTCGCGCCGCTAGGGTTCGCCCGATGATGCGGTGTCAGCTTCACTGTTTGGCGGCTTTCGGTAACTTTGGTTACCTTGAGCGCATCAAACAGAGACTGTCCTGGTTCTTTCAGTAATGGGATCAGGACGATGTGCAGAGGTTCGAACGTCAAGGATATGTCAGCAATGGCATTTCAACTTGAGAGTTTGATCCTGGCTCAGAA